>NZ_JABZSJ010000017.1:0-39660 GCF_015262605.1 Prevotella aurantiaca
CCATCATCTACTATAACCCATTCAAAATTCTTATATGTTTGAAGAATTAAAGTGTCATATAAACGGTGCAAAAGGTCTGCACGATTATATGTCGGAGTAAATACAGTTATCAACATTTCCTTAACTGTTATCTATAGAATTTATCTCTATCATATCCATCATCGTATTCATACTTATTGAAGATATAATCATTTTCTCTATGCCCATTAGTCAGAAAGGTTTTATATGGATACAATAAAACTCCCCATGACGTGAGAATACGCAAGAAAAGGACAAAGCCAACAATAGAAAGCTGTAAGCCCATCTTTATTTTCTTCCCATAATTGGTAGTCGATAACTGTGTCAGAGAAAATATTAACCCATATACAAAATACCAACTTAAGCGTCCTCCGTTCTCAGACCGAATAAACAATAATAAAATAGTACAAAATCCTAAGGCTATATTATATAAAACAATACTTTGCCTGATATTTGGTAAATACTTATAAGACTTAATTAGAAAAAAAAGAAAAAATCCTGATTCTAAAATGTAGGCAACTCGTGTGTCCTCTTGAACAGCATAATCAGTATGAGCTCCACGAGAAGAAATATCATCAAAGAGATTATAAAGGCCACTTGTTATTCCGCTAACACCTATAATAAAACATACAGACGTTAACAACAATATATGTGTTTTCGAGTACTTCTTATTTGCAATAAAGTACATTGGAAAGAATATAATAGCTGAATTATGGAATGAAAAAGCAATAAGAAGTATAGCACAAAATTTTAAGAATTCTCTTTCGATAATATACTTTATAGATAGTCCTATAATTGCAGCAGCAAACATTTGTCGCAGATACGTAAACGAAAAGAAGAAAATCAAAGCCATAAACAAAATAGACGCTAAGTAGTAGTTCTTCGCATATTTTTTAAAACATTCTATAATAATAGCATACATACATATAGTATAACAGAATATAAAAATATACCTATTATTTGTAATATGGGCTATAAGCCAATTTAAACCTACATATCCGAATTCGGAATGATAAGCAATAAATAAGCTAGAAGAAGAGGTAGAGATTCCTACTTTTAAGCCATCTGCTAAATTATCGAAAAGATCACCATAAATATAACGGTCATAACCACCTAACATATCACCCAATCCAACAAATAAAGCTAACGCAACAAAAAAGATTAAGAATGGTTTATAGGGTACCTGTTGCTTCTTATTATAATAGAAATATAGGATAACAGGGATAAAGAAAAGTAATATGTATATAGCCATAATTATAATCTCATAAAAAATATTATCTTTTAATTGTAAAAAGATCAGCTATTCTCTTTATCAGAAGAACTACAGTTTCACAATTAATCAATAATACAAACAAGTTAGCTTTCCTATTATATGTAAACCTTAAAGGAAAAAGTCCTTGTGAACGATATTTCTTTATTCCCCGTCGCAAACTATTTAATGAATAGAATCGAATAAGACTATATAGATGCCCAATGATACTAAAATTTTCTATTTCCGACAAGATTTTTCTTTTATCTCCATCTTTTGTTTCTAAATATTGATTAAGGACCGTATGTATGGTAAAAGAATCCTGGCTCAGCTTTATAAGATTTCGATTATTTCGACATCGTGAAGTCGAGTTTATATTAAGATTATTGTACGTATAACCATATAGGTTCTTACAAAAAATCTTATCCATATCAACTATGGTTTCCAAACAAAATAACATATCTTCTATATTCTTTGTCCCATTTAGAAAACGAATATTACCAATAGCAGAACGTTTGAAAATTTTGTCCCATAAATAGAGGCGATGGTGAAGACTTAAATACCCTACTCCATCATATTCTTTTGACTGATGGAAGTTTTCAATCTTATCTATAGATCTTTCATTTTCAACATTATAATTGAAACAAATTAAGTCAATATTTTCCGAGAAATCCGTACTCAATTCATTAATTAAACTCGTTGCCTCAGAACTTATTTTATCATCACCATCAACAAACCAAACCCATTTACCTTTAGAGATTTCTAATCCTTTATTTCTTGCAGCGGAAACACCTGCATTCTTCTGAGTTAGCAACCGGAAATTTGAAAAAGTATTCTCGTATTCTTTACATATTATATAGCTATCATCTGTACTACCATCATCAACAACAATTACTTCAAAGTTCTCTTTGTTTAAATTAATAGTATTATAAATACTATCAAGACAATTCCTTATAAAGTTTTGACAGTTATATAATGGTATAATAAAGGAGAGTAACATTTTTAGTTATAGGTATTTGTATATCAATAATGCTTAGTTAACTAATCCTGTATGATATTTGATAAAGTTAGAGATAATCCATAAATTAGCAATAAACTTCACCAAAAGAGTAGAGGTAGTATGTAACAAAGTCCATTCCATGGGGGAGCAATGATAATTGTATTGTTCGATATCATACATAAGCCTTTTCATATAAGGGTGTCTTTTTACACATATAATTTCTGGAGTGTTAGCCGCAATAGCAACCAACCCATTTATCCTGCTATGCAAGATATATGGCATATAGGTTTCTTTTAAATGGGGCGGGATAGATAGGGAACGAACAGAATCAAAAATTTCTTCATGTTCAATGCTACTAACTTTTGTATGAGACACACTTATCGGATTACGTCGAAAATTGTATACTTTTTTAAATATAAACCGTGGTGGACGTTCTATCTTAAAAAATAAGCGGATATTCATAATCATATCTTCTTCTCCGTCTATTTCTCTGGGAAAGTTAAAGACATCGTCCGACAATATATTTCTTCTGTATAATTTAGCCCATGGTGTTGGTGGAACTCGTTTCCCAGATATTAGAAATTGTCTACATTCTGTAAGTGTTAGTTGCCTTTTATGGCATGGTGTTTCTGGAAAACCAATAACAATGTCTGTATTATCTGTAAGGCGAGACATATCGCCTAAAGCATCTGCTGGTAAAGAATCATCATTATCACAAAAACAGATCCAAATGCCTTTAGCTTCCTGTACACCACGTCTTCGAGTAGCGTTTATACCTTCATTTTGTTTATGTATAACCTGTACACGATAATCTTTCTTTGCATAATTATCGCATATCTGACCAGAGCCATCTTTGCTACCGTCATCAACTAATAGTAATTCAAAGTCTGTGAAACTTTGATTAAGAATGCTATCGATGCATTCATGGAGATACTTTTCTCCATTATATACGGGAACTATAACAGATATTTGTGGATTCATTTTTTATTATATTTATTCCAATCCCGATTCCATCGTTTCCAAACGAGGCGTCCTGGTTCCTTATGTGAGATGACTTTTGCGGGGTTCCCTGCAACAGTACAACCTTCTTCTACATCTTTTACAATTACAGAACCTGCTCCTATTGTTACTCCATCTCCTATCTTTACATCCTCCACTATACAAACAGATGGACCTATATAAACATTATTTCCTATCTGAGCAGCTTTTAAAAACATACTACCTATTGTCGTATACTGATAAATATCAACATTATCACCTATCGTTGCAGAAACATTTATAACTATAGGTCCATTATGTACTATTCTTAGTCCATAGCCTATTTTAGTCTGTCGGTGTATAGAAATTTGATACTTCAATCCTAATATTTGATAAAAGAAACGACTTACCCCTCCAACCAACAAATTATTACAGTTAGACAAACGTAGCCAAAACAAAAAGTGAAATCCACCATCTAACCATGTTGTAATCCACATTTTAAAGATGTTGACATCGCATTGTCCGTATATACGATAATAGTCACTCCTTATATAATCTAGACATTCTTTATATTTCATGCATTTAAATTAATTGTTTCAAGAGACTTATCCAATCTTTTTTAATAACTTCTCCTTCAAATCTAAAAGAAGAATCTAACGCTTTTTTTCCCATCATATTACGCAAATTATTATCTTCTATAAGTTTACAAATACGATCAGATAAAGTATATATATCTCCTACTTTGTCTACAAGGAAGCCATTTTCACCTTCCTGAATAATTTCATTTGGACCTTGATGACAATTAAAAGATATCATAGGTAAACCACAACTAGATGCTTCTAATAGAGCCAAAGGAAAACCTTCTGCACGAGAACTCATAACATAAATCGAATGTTTACCATACTCCTCTTCTATTTGCTTTGTTACACCACACAGCCTCACTTTATCATGTAACCCTTTTCTGTCTATCTGATGTTGTAATTCTAATCTATCTGGACCTTCTCCAAAAATATCCAAATGCCAGTCTGGATGTTTATCATCAACCAACACCCAAGAGTCTATAAGAAAGTCGAAACCTTTTTGCCATCCAAGCCGTCCTACCGCTATCACAGATTCTTCTGAAAGATTAGAAATTACCTTTCTATCGATTGTGATTGGGTTGTAAATGTATTTAACATTATTACAGAATCTACTCCATGAGTCACAATCCGATTTTGACAAGACAACTATTGTATCAAATTTCTTTGCAAAATAAATTCTACGTATTGTATGGATATAATATAATAAATTCAATTTCCAACCATGGAATCTTTCGCTCAAGAACATTTTCGAAACATCAAATGCGAAATGAAACCACATAACTTTTTTGCTTCCATCTTTTATCTGAGGTAAAAAAAATAGTTCTAATCCCGCTAAAGAAATTACAACACTAAATCGATGATCTTGTAAATATCGAGTTAACGATTTCTTATATTCTTCTTTATAATTTGTACTACTTACACATAAATCAACAACATTAATATTCTGTGCAAGATTATATGCATGTTCCCTACCCCTTTGATTAGCAACAATTATCGTTATCGAATAAATATCAGATAAAAGATTTGCACACACTGATAAAATTCGTTCCATACCGCCATGGTTATAAAAACCTTCTATGCAATATGCAATATTGTATTTCATTTTGCTTGAATAAAATTTTCACATATATTTTTCAACTTTTCAGCTATATTATACCATAGCGGTTTATTAGAAAAGTTACTTTTATATGTTAAAGGTAATTCTATTGGAAATAAAGATCGCAACACGCCATTGTCATTTTCAATAATATTAAAAAGCTCTCTTAAACCATCTAGTCGACATGCACTTGTGTCTGATTGTTGTTTATTCTCAACATATATTACTGGTGTCTCTAATCCTAAACATGGAAGAGCACAATGTATTCTTGAAGTAACAACATATTTTGCTTGGGCATATTCTTCTACTAATCGTTGAGCTTCTGCAAATCGCTCTTCTTCATCCTTAAAATTATTTTTATATCGTTTACTTTCTTGGCAAACATATTCTGCATTTAACAACACCTCTTTTGAGAACAACTTAATATATTGTCTATAAAAAGATGTAACTACAACTCTATGAAAAAAACCTCTATGCCAGTAAAATTCAAATTTAGAAGCTATAACACAAATCGTTTTCCAGTGTTTCAGTAGATAGAGAGAATTATAAAGAAATTCTTTAAGAGAGGAAGGAGTTTTAAAATAAGGATCTACAAAGTAAATCTTATTGTTTTTTTTCTCAGAATGATAACAACAACCTAAAGTCAATGTCATACATCCAGAAAAGAATGCATCAATTCCCTTAGTTCTCAATATATTCATCGTATAATAATCCCTACATCCTATAGGCCCATACTTTTTTAAATATTCAATAGCTTTAGGCGAAAGCAGTTGCTCTTTAAAATTAGAGTTTATATGTAATGCTACAAATAATGGAATGATTTGTTTAGATGGTGGCCAATTCTCTGGATAATGCATATACCATCCATTCATTATTACTTTAGACAACTCCCCTTCATATTTGCCAACAAGCTCTCGATCTATAAATCCATCTAACCGCGGAAGAAACTGTGCAGAAGCAACCCCTTGGATATAGTCCCCTATATTTATAAAATCAGTAGGTATTTTTTTACCAATAGATAAAACCTGATATTTCATCTTTTTAAAATTTTATTTATTTTACAAAAATATCTATTCTGTAGTTTTTATTTTAACATCTAACAATCGTAATAGAGGAGAACAAATAAGTATCCTAAACCTATCAATCACTATTGCACATACGAAAATCCCAAATAAAAGAGCAATGAATCCAAGAATTACTAAAACCTCAGTGGAAAAAGTATAGATATTTCGACTTAACTTATAAATAAGTGTTGCAATCCCACCCCTATTCGAAAAAAGATAAACAGCCAACATAGATTTTGCGACATCATTGACAAACTTGATGTTTCTTATTTCTAATCTTGCAAACCAACTAAAAACACAAACAGCAGAGATAATAACAAAAGGAGAATTATAATAATGAAAATTCCAATACTTCATTCCAAAATAACTTAAAATAATAGTTATAAACGAAGAAACCAAATATAATAATATAAAATATTTCTTCTTAATTTCACACAACGTTTTAAAATGTTTATGTATTAAGTGCCCTAAATAATATATATAAATAAATTGTGATAAGTTGTACCCACTATTATTGACATCATTATGCAAAAAAAAGCCAAGATAAACATTTATAACAGAAAGGCATATTAAGATTAATACATCCAATTTCTGATCCATTTGTTTGAAAGCTAAGTTAAGTAAAGGTGAGAATAAGACTAAACAAAAATATACATTCATAAACCATCCTCCAGGATGACTAAAAGCCATAAAAGCTTTTATGTAATCACCAGGAGTATGAACTATATCAAATAATATTGAGTCAAGAAAGACATGAAGTAGATTAAAAAATAAACATAAAAAGAAAAGGTTCAGTAATGAACTCCATCTAAGTTTTATAGAAAAGAATCCTGATATCAACAGAAAAATATTGACCCCTATAATTGTGATAGAATCAAGCGCTTGTATTATAAAGCCTCCACTTTCTATTCCATAAATACATAAATGATGGAGTACAATTAATAACATTGCAACAATCCTTAATATTTCTATGTTAGATTGACGAGAAACACATTTGCTCTTATTTATAGAACCTATCATATATATACGCAAAATTATTAATAATAAACTTCAAAATATATGTTTTCCATGAAGAACATGCTCCTTTAATAGGAAAGAGATGCATTTGATATGCCTTACACATGAACTGTCTCTTAAATTCATAACTTAAATCTCTATTGTTAGCTAGGTGTAAACATAAGCCAATTAACTGCGAATTTGATTTTCTTATATAGAAAGACTTTAGTTTATCACTTAAAGATTCGTTGAGACTAAAATCTACTAAATTTTTGCATATTTGCAAATCTGATAGAATTGAACGTTTTTGTTTGTTAATGTCCATCAATCGATCAGTTGATTCTGGATTATAATAATACGTATAAACATATACATGACAGAACATAAAACGTTTAATATGAGCAAACAACTTAAGCTGGAAGTCTACATCTTCGTGCATAATATCCGTCAAGAACTGTATACCAGAACGAAGTAAAAAATCTCTCTTAAAAAAATGCGCACAAACTGAAGCTGGGAAATATCCATGCAACAATAACCATGAACCCGTATAAACCTCTACTTCGGAGAAATTTGGAGCATTAACTTTGGCAGGTTTACCGGAAGGTAAAAGACGTTTTATACGCATACAACATACCTCCAAATTATTGTCTATTGTTTTTTGGAGGCAATCTTTAATCTGATAGTCTATTAAATAATCATCAGCGTCAATAAACATAATGTAATCACCAGTAGCGACCTCAATACCAAGGTTTCTTGCGCTACCCTGTCCGCCATTACTTTTGTTAAATATTGACAAATTAGAATAAAAGTCTTTCATTCTATTTAGAACAACAGATGTATTATCAGTTGACCCATCATTAATAAGAAGAACTTCAAAATCATTTATATTTAGCCCTTGATGATATACAGATTCCACACATCGTTCTATATACTTCGCTGCATTATACATTGGGATTATAAAAGATAGTTTTACCATCACTTATTTTATTTATAATATAAGACTTTGTTAGTTCAGAAGGTGGATTAATCTTCTTATTTGTAATAGCAACAGGAAATATTTTTTATATAATAATATTTATAATCTAGAATATAAAAAACTTGGAATAGACCTTTGAGACTATAATACATTTTTATATTCTTGGCTAATTATAATTTTCACTTCGTACTCCTATGATTTAAATATTTATTTACGATTATTTATCTTGGAGGTTAATATTATAAATATTCACTTACTCATTTCTTATAATTGCACTGTTAGCTTTAAGAATATGAACAAAATATTTATAATTTTAATTTAGTGCTATTTCTAAATATTTTAAAGAAAGTTCTACTTCTCTATTCAATTTTTCATTTACTTTTGAATAGTTTATTACTTCAAAATTAGGTTCCTCTCCTATTTCTAAGCAACGATTGTCTAGATCTAATTTATTCAGTAAAGATAATAATCTTAAATCTGAATTTGATTTTTGTTTTAAACAATAAAACTCTTTGTTGTATGTAAGAGCAAATGCTAAACCATGAAAAGATGTTGTAACAACAAAAGAAGCATTTTGAAAGTATCCTATAAACTCTGATGGAGAAGCTGTTTGGATTAATCCACTTTTGGGTATTATTGGATGTGATGTAATTTCTATAATTTCAAGATTTAATTTTTTAGCAATTTCAACTGCTAATCTATTTAGTTCTTTCCATTGTCCTATTTGGTATAAAAGAAGGTATTTATTCTTTTTAGATGGTATAGCTATCTTGTCAAAAATTCTTCTACCAGCTAAAAGGGTAGGATCAATAACTATTTTAATTTCTTTATCAATTAAAGGTTGTAATAAAATTGCTAGAGAATCTTCCCTTACACTAATATGCTCTAATTTTTGTAGAGCGTTTGAAAAAAAATCTTTTTGCTGTTTAGATAATTTTTCAAATCTACTACTTGCTGCATACGAAACAATTTTACATTTAGCATCATTCCCAAAATAAACTCCATCAAATCTCCCACCAGTTATTCCAGGATTCCATATCTGATCACTTCCTAACACTAAAACATTATATTCTGAAAAATCCTCATTTCTTTTATAAGGATGCAGGTCTAAATATCTATTCATAAAATTTTCAAAAGCATACCATCGTTTAATTCTTATCGGTTTTACTATTAACTCTATGAATAGCCTTATGATACATTTATAAGGGTTCCTTGATAACCAATTTCTAAGATTATTTTTTTTATATGTATTAACTATGTAGCGAGGTCTATAGTTAATTATATTTACTGAATGCCCTAGTGTTTTTAAATATTCTTTTAGGGCATAAGCTTGTAAGACTGCTCCATAATTATGTGCACATTGAAAAGTAATGATTCCTATTTTCATAATTTCTTTTTTATAGTTGAAAGTATTTTTGCTATAAATATTTTAGTTTTATAAATCTTACCCATATCTCCATATTTATGAGCTACATACTTGAATCCTCTTTTCTTATAGTCTTTAAGGAAATTCTTACGTTTTATATTTGGCTGTATGCATTTTCTTAAAACATCCTGCATACATTCTTTAGTATTACTTGGTAATATTTCTAAGAGTTTAGATGCTTCTTCAAATATTTTTTTTCCTATTGACGAGTTAATTAAAACCAAAGAAATTCCTTTATTATCTCTAAATTCTTGATGTAACGTTTTCTCCCAATGCCAGAAATCTCCTAATGAAATATCCCCTACACGTTTTAAATTTGTATAGGGACAATTAAAACAACTCTCTCGTTGGATGTAATGCGAAAAATAGAGATAAAGGTAAGACTCTGTTATAATCCTCTTTTTATTTTTAAAGGTATATGTTTCTATTCCACCTTTCCAGCCTAAGAGCTTATTTCTCATATTTACATTTTGCAAAGAGGAAGAATACTTAATTTCAAGATAATGTAAATAATCCTCCCACACCTTTGGAGCCCCAACGCCATGGCACAATATATCAATAGTTATCAATTTCCCTCTTTTAAGTCTTTCTGTTTGCTTCCTTAAGTTTTCAACTTGGCAAGGTACTCCTGAAAATAAAACAAGCTTATCATTTTTTAATTCATTAATTACATCTAAAAATATACCATCCAAGTTACTCTGTACATATTTAGAGCCCTTTATAGAATTTAACGCCTCTTTCTTTGTTATTTTACAATGACTAATTTTATAGTTTTCAGAATAAGCAACACCATAAACAACACCACCTCTTGCAAGTATTGCTTCTGCAATTGCAGAAAATACACCACCACTTTGACTTTCTCTTAATTTCTTTTCATCTTTAAATCGTGCAGCATATACGAGTGGCTCCTCAAAATCATTAAAAATTTTATAAGATGGTATAAACTGACAATCTCTAAAACACTTTCCACAATTAGTACATAGATTATTATCTATTAAAGGATAATTAAATCCTAAGTCATCAGGATTCATCTTTATAGCCGCAAAAGGACATGAAACAACACATGCTGTACAACCACAACATTCTTGGGGTATTTTACTATCGACTCTTAGTTTTTCACTCATTAAATAAGTTTTTTGGTTAATTTATATATAGTGCTTTTAATAGTTTCTCTTTCAGATGAGGAACAACCTATTATATAAATTACAAATATAGTCAAAAATAATGTTATACCTGTTACAACTATAAAAGATGAGAAGCTATTAGATAAATTTAAAGATAAATAAATAGGGAAGGCCGAAGAAATAATACCTACAAAACTTACTTTAAAAACTACATTCTTTATGTAATTTCTTACTTTTAACCCTATCATTTTTCGTAATAAAATCAAGCGGACAATCAAACAACAGAAGTTTAAAATAACTGCAATTATAAGAGTTATTTCTGGGAAAAAACTGTTTTCTAAAAGAATATATGATAAAGGTAAACATAGAAATTGAAAGGCTCCTATCATTAATTGATAATTTCTAATATTGCCAGTAGCAAGAATAGCTGTGATTAATGGTCGAGAAGCAGAGTCGCATAATGCATAAAGAAGGATTAATCTGACAAACCATACAGTGTGTTCTGGAACTATTTTTAACCAAATAGTTAGTAAATATGATGTTTCTATCATAATTGGCAAAGATAAAAATAGTAGTAGGAATAATGAGAATTTAGCACTTTTATAAATTAAGTCAAGCATATATTCTTTTTCATTAGCTGCATACGATTTTGTTATTTGTGGATTTACAGCTGTCATAAAATTAGAGGCAAAACTATTTACAGCTCCATTAACCTGTTCTGCTATACCACGAGCAGCATTTACAACTGGACCTACATACAAATTCAGCAAGATATTTGAACCCTGATCTCTTAAAATAGCAGATGACGAACCTATAAAAGTCCAACCCGAGAAAGCAAACATTTCTTTCATTAAAGTTTTGTCTATATAAAAGTGCCAATTCGTTTCTCTAAAATGGCTTTTGCAATATATACCATTTAAGAAGCGTATAATTATATAGGTAGACAAAAGAAGAAAGGAATAAAATATTAACTTATCAAAAGAGAAAAATGGTAATATAAGTACTATCGCTAATTTTAATAAAATGTGAATAATCCCCAAATAGGCAAACGCCTTCATATGTTCATGCGCTACTATGATTGCATTATAAGGAACCGTTATAAGGTCAAGTACAAGTACAATAACAGATGTGTGGAATACACATTTCGCTGCAAATATTCTGCTTGGCTCTATATTCATCTTTTCAGTTAGGAACCATAAGCCCAAAGATTCTGATATAATAATAATTAAAATAGATAATATTACTTGAATATTAACTGATGTGCAAAATACTTTATTTACTTTATCAATATTTCCCTTGCCTAATTCAAATGTTAAAAACCTGCTAATAGCCCCCGATAGCGATGAAGACAATATTGTGAACATACCGACAAAACCGCCAACAACATTATATATACCATAATCGGTTACACCTAATTCATTTAGAATTATACGACTTGTATAAAGAGACACAACTAATGAAAAAAATGTTCTAAAATATAGTGCTAATGTATTTTTAGCAATTCGTTTGTTATTAGATGAGATATCCGACATATAATAATAAACTAGATTATCTTGAAAATCATAGTCTTCTAAGGTAAGTAGTGATTGAAAAGGATCATTTCTCCAAATTATGGTATTACATACTATACCTCACTATTGTTACAGTTTACTTCGCCATTGGTTTTTACACCATAAAGTATGCTTGAATATATTTCTATCCTATAATTTCCTTAAGATATATATTAAGCAACAGGTAGATAGAAAGAGCTATAAAACGTGAAGCACATCATTTTCTGAACCTCTATAGATAGGGATATTATATTTATCTAAACAAGTCTCTATTACATCATTATTAGGATTTATAGATGTAGCAACAACAATGTTTGTATCCTCTATTTGTCTCAACTTTTCTATTAATAACTCTAATATACATTTGCCTTTATAAAAGGGTAATAATATCTTATTGGGGAGTCGACTAGAACCTACACGTGCTTGTATAATAAACGTTATATTTTTATTAATAAAGTATGACATATTTTTTTCTTCAAATATTTGAATCACATATTATTAGTCTCTATGGTAATTTGTAAATCCATAAAGAGTATGCTTTAAAGGCGATGTAACGGTGATAATTTTGTTATCCATGTTTTATTTATTTTACTCTTCTTCCCACTCAAATGGTTTGGAGTGTGCTCCGCTAGCGTTGCCTTCTCCTATTTGTGTTCCGAATTCAATGTTTCTGTTATTATTCATTCCACTGGGGAGAGTTCCACTATTGTGTGAAGAACCTGCAGTTAAGAATGTTGAAATTTCAATATGTATTACTTTTAATATTGGTTGTTCGTATACTTTTTTGTGTTTCATTTTTAGTAAAGATTATAGGTTTTATATCTTTTCTTTTTAAACTCTGTTTCAGAGTAGTATAAAGTTTACGCTAAAGTTTTTATTTCATATTAGTTCACATATATTTTTCTCCCATTTTTTATATATATTCCTGTTTTTAAGTTACTGGTAGAATATACTTGTCTACCGTCTAATGTGTAAACTCTCTCGTGTGTTTTAGATGGAATATCGTTTGTATTGTGTAAAACAATAGTGGTTGTTCCATCTAATGATATATTATATTGTGATTGTTTTGCGTGCGATGCATTTTTTATTCTGAAGAATGCACGCATTCCATTTATCTTTTTATCGTTTGTAGACGGTTTATAGAGATTATCTTTGTCACCAATAAAAAGTTCTGTCCCGTCTGTTTTTAATTCAGTTGGACTATATGCTCCTACAAATGCATAGTTTCCTGTTTCGTCTGTTATTGTTTTTGGCTCAACTTCCGTAATAGTAACATTACGAAATATTGGATTTACAACATTTTTCTTTGGCTTTATGATATATGGAATTCCTGCTTTTATTTCTGTTGCATCTTTAAATAGCATTGTAGTGCCATCTACTTTTCCGGTAAATTCTCTTAATTCTGGATCATTTAAATACAATTTTACAGAATCTTTATCGACATTGAATGGTAAACAGAATGTATTCCAATAATCTTTTGAAAGGGTACGTGTAACCTGAATGATATTATCTTCTATGCCTTTGTTACTTGTGATAGTTGTTGAATTATCTTCGTTTTGATCAATTTCGTTTGTAACTTCAATACTTTGTACTGCTATAAAATAGGTTTTATTTTTATCGTAGAAGATTTCTATCTTAGGTCTGTCATTGATAACTATATTCGCAAATGTAAAAGAGATGATAGAATCATTAATATAACCTTTTTCCACAGGATATATTCTTTCGTCATCAACAGCCATAACAGTATTCAACAATTTTCTGAGTTTATCATCGGTACTGGTTTGTAAAGATATAACTATTTTTCTTATTTTTGATTTACTAATATCTGGTTTTAATTCTAAATAAGAAGCTCCACTTGACGATGTACCAACTTTAAGACAATATGTATATTCATCAAAATCTCTTATTCCAGCATCTGTTTTTATATCCCAACGTCGTCCATTTATATTTGCCCAACTGGTATAAACTTTATTCTTTTTTGGATTACTATTTTTATAAAAATCATTTGTTTTAAAGCTGTAATACTGTGCATAAGATTTACAAAATGCAAGATTACATAAAACGAAAAATAAAAGTAGTTTTAAATTTTTCCAGCTATAGAGCACTGTGTGTTGTTTCGATGGTATCATATTAATTATATTATATATCAAGGTGTTAGTTTTCTAAAGAGTGTTGATACCATTTATATAGTTTCTCAACCCCTTCTTCTATCTCTATTTTATGTTTCCACCCTAACGAATGAAGTTTATCTACATTGATAAGTTTCCGTGGTGTACCGTCTGGTTTTGTTTCGTCCCAAACTATTTTACCCGTAAAGTTTGCAGTTTTTGCTACTAATACAGACAATTCTTTTATGGTAAGTTCTTTACCCGTACCTATATTAATATGGCAATTTCTTATTTCTCCGAGTTCTGGTATTGCACCACCACGCCCTTCGCTATTGTTGCGGTTTACCTCGCCATTTGTTTTTACACCATAAAACACGCTTGAATATTTTTCTATGCCAATGATGTCCTTAAAGTCTACGTTAAGCAACAGGTAAACAGAAGCATCTGCCATATCTTCACTCCAAAGAAATTCGCGCAATGGAGAGCCAGTTCCCCATAGAGTGACTTTATTATTTTCTATTCCGTAGAAAGCTAAAGCTTTTAAAATGCGCTCTTTTGGTGAATTGCCGTCTACATTCTCGCTACCAATTTGCTCGCTTAACTTAGCAACAGGGTTGATAGGACGTTTATTCATATCCACTTTTATTGCATTCCAGTTATCTTCGTGAATAAGTTTTGCTAAATAAACTTTACGCATCATAGCTGGCATTACATGACTATTCTCCAAATGGAAATTATCGTTCGGTCCATAAAGATTGGTCGGCATAACGGCGATAAAGTTAGTTCCGTATTGAAGATTATAGCTTTCACACATCTTTAGACCTGCAATTTTTGCAATTGCATATTCTTCGTTACTATATTCTAATGGAGATGTAAGCAGGGCATCTTCTTTCATTGGTTGTGGAGCATTCTTAGGATAAATACATGTTGAACCTAAGAACAATAGTTTCTTAACTTTATATTTGTAAGCAGAAGAGATAACATTGCATTGCATCTTCATGTTCTGCATAATAAAGTCGGCACGATACAGACTATTTGCCATGATACCCCCAACAAAAGCTGCTGCTAAAACTACAGCATCTGGCTGTTCTTTTTCGAAAAAGTCCTCTACTGATTGTTGATTTGTAAGATCGAGTTCGTGATGTGTACGACCAATAAGGTTGTTATATCCACGTGCTTTTAGATTATTCCAAATAGCCGAACCCACCAAGCCTCTATGCCCAGCGATATATATCTTTGATGATTTTTCTAACATCGTAATAAAAAGTATTTTGATTATTTGTAAAGAATGTTCTAATAAATCCTATTGTAGTAAATCTGTTACAATATACTTTAACTATTTGAACCTTATGTTATTATCCTAATACGATAAAAGTAATTATTAGAACGACTTAAATAACTTTACTTATAGTTGAGAATGTGTTTTAGTCTTAATTTATGTGGTTATTTCAGAGTACAATTCCTCCTCCCTTCTTTGTAAAAGGTTTGGAACGATATCTCTAACACATTCTCCGCCTATAGGTTTTGTGATGCCCGCAGAGCTATTTAGTCAGATTCCTTATTTATATTGTATGCAAAGATACATATTTTATTTTATAGAAACAATGTTTATCATATATAATTTCATAGGTATAATAACTTTCTTTTGGATTTTTGTAATAGGCATAAATATAAATCATTGTTTTCCTTATAGCGGTTTTGTTAGGAGGTTATTACAGGACTTTTGAAAAGCACTTAAAGATAGAACAAATTTGATATAAAAAATACTTTGAAATAAGTAAAAGAGGGTTTATGTTGATACAAACTGATAATATAATATTTATTGAAGAAAACTATTTTTTTATATGTTGGAAAGTTGCTACTACTTCTTCATAATATAAGAAAATGATAGGTGGGTGGAATTATAATAATAAATCATCAAAAACGTAATTACGTTTTTAAAATTTATAATTATGTTTTTGCGAGTTTTTAATTATGTTTTCTTGTATTTAATTATGTGCTGTATATTTTTCTATATATACGTTCTCTTTTTATACCCTTCTCCAGTTTTTCTTTCTATAAAAAAGAATAAATTTTAGATATAGGTGTGTGGATAAAAATACCCCGTTCGTAAAAATAAACAGTACGAACGGGGTAAATAATTCTGATTTAAATATTATCACGCATTTTGCGAAGATAATCCTTTTGGTTTTCTGTCAAGACAGTTGGTAGTTTTATGTTATATCTCAGTATAGTGTCGCCTGAATTGTCTTTACCTTTTAATCTTACTTTAGTTCCATTTTGCGTATAAGGTTTTACTTTCAGTTTTATTTTTCTTCCTTCAGGTAACATTACAACAACTTCTCCCCCTAATAAAGCTGTATATATATCTATACTAAGTTTAACTTCTCTTTCTTGTGGAGCTGGTTTTCGGTAAGTTGTTCCTCTTTTAAATCCACCTCTTGCTCCTCCGCCAAATAAATCTTGGAAGAAACTGCTGAATCCGCCTCCCATTCCATTAAAATCGAAGCCGTCGAAAGCTGTATTATAGTTGCTAAAACCTTGTTCTCCTCCTCCTGACTGTTCAAAAGCGTCAGCGTTTCGCCATTGTTCTCCATACTTATCGTATTTTGCACGTTTATCTGGATCGCCAATTACATCGTAAGCTTCTGAAAGTGCCTGAAATTTAGCTTTTGCTTTTGGGTCGTTTGGGTGAAGATCGGGGTGGAATTGTTTTGCACGTTTCCGATAAGCCGCACGAACTTCGTCTTGTGGTATATCTTTTTTTACACCTAAAATTTTATAATAGTCTATGAATGCCATATTCTTAATCCTTTTCTATTTGTTTTTTGCTAATTATTTATACAAAATATGTGCCATAAGTGTTTTAATGGCACATATTGTCAGACTACTTTTTTGAAATAATTTTATAAGTGTATGTAAAAGAAGGTTTAATCCATACGGAGTTTATAATCGTTGTAATTAAAACTCCGCAAAGTGTCTATTTCTCCATTCTGTTTTAATAGAGCAATATCAGGGTGTGTTATGCCATTAAACATATTAGTTTTAACAGTAGTATAGTGAAGCATATCTTCGAAAATTATGTTTTCACCTATCTGCAGTTCGTGGTCGAACTTCCAATCTCCGAGCCAATCACCACTCAAACAACTATTTCCTCCTAATCGGTAAATATTGTGAGTATGTTGTTCATTATTTTCAACATGCTCAGCTGTACGAACAGTAGGGTAGTAAGGCATTTCTAAACAGTCGGGCATATGGCAAGTGAAACTAACATTTAAGATGGCAGTAGTTATTCCTTTGTCTTCTACAATATCTATAACTTGAGAAACAAGAGATCCTGTTTGCCAAGCAAATGCACTTCCTGGTTCTAATATTACTTTAAGCCATGGATACTTAATTCTAAACTGCTTAAGTAAGCCAATTAAACGTTTAATATCGTAGTCCTTACGTGTCATAAGATGGCCACCACCAAAGTTAATCCATTTAATTTGTTTGAACCACGGAGAAAACTTTTCCTCAATATGTTGTAATGTACGTTCGAAAACATCACTACCATTTTCGCAGTGGCAATGAATGTGGAGCCCTTCTATATCAGTTGGCAAAGTATGAGGTAATGTGTCTGCCGACACTCCAAACCGAGTTCCAGGGGCACAAGGATTATAGAGTAGTGTCTCTACTTCCGAATATTCTGGATTTACACGTAAGCCAAAACTAATATTGTTATTAGCTTGTTTCGCTTTTAAATGAAGTCTATTAAACTGAGAAAGCGAGTTGAATACTAAATGCGATGAACATTTTGCTATTTCGTCTATTTCGTAGTCGGTATAAGCAGGCGAAAAAGTGTGAGTAGGTGCACCAAATTCATTATATCCTAATTTTGCTTCGTAAAGAGATGAAGCTGTTGTGGCATTGATATATTCGCGAAAAATGGGGAAAGTCTTCCAAAGAGCATAAGCTTTGAAAGCTAAAATTATTTCAATATCAGCCTCTTTCGCTATCGATGATATAAGCGATAGGTTGTTGCGTAACTTCGCTTCCTCTAAGATATAGGTAGGGCGTTGCAACTCCTCGAATGTTATTGCGTTTATTTTCATTTTGCAAATATACAGAAAAGTTTGTAAAACTCAGAAATAATATCTACCTTTGCAACAAATTATTGGGTATGAAACTGGTCGTTATGACTAAATCCACATATTTTGTGGAGGAAGATAAGATATTGACTGCACTCTTCGAGGAAGGACTTGATAATCTCCATATCTCGAAGAATGAGGATTCTACCCTTTATTTGGAGCGATTACTATCGCTTATTCCTAATACCTATCATAGGTATATTACAGTCCATCAGCATTATCGTTTGAAGAACGAAAAATCGTTGGCAGGTATTCATCTTGATACCGATAATGCAGTTCCACCTGTTGGTTATAAAGGATTGATTGGTATGACTTGCAGGAACTCAATGCGGCTGAAAGAAATACGAAAAGTTTCGGACTACGTATTTTTAGGCAATATGTATACTACCGAACATAAAGACACCAACGAAGAACATACGTTTTCTGATTTAGAACTGACCGAACTAAAAAACCAAGGACTACTTGGAAAACGAGTTTATGCTATGGGAGGAATTACCTTAGATCGAATTTCAGAATTAAAACAATATGGATTTGGAGGAGTCGTTGTAGATGAAGAATTTTGGAATCAGTTTGATTTACATTCAGATATAGACTTTAAAGGTATTATAAAATACTTCCAGAAACTGCAGAAAGCAATAGAATAATCAACATAACACCCACATTTAACAACTAATAGAAAATGAGTGAAGAAAACTCTTTTTTAGTATTCTCGGGAACAAAGACGAGATACTTGGCAGAAAAAATTTGTGCAAGTTTGGGTTGTCCTTTAGGCAACTCTTTAATGACACGCTTCTCTGATGGAGAGTTTGTTGTTTCTTACGAAGAAAGTATTCGTGGAAAGGACATATATCTTGTGCAAAGTACATTCCCTAACTCTGATAATCTGATGGAATTGCTATTGATGATAGATGCTGCAAAGCGTGCATCTGCTCGTAATATCATAGCTGTTATTCCTTATTTTGGCTGGGCACGTCAGGATAGAAAGGATAGACCACGTGTGAGTATTGGCGCAAAATTAGTTGCTGACTTACTAAGTGTTGCAGGTATAGACCGTCTTATCACAATGGACTTGCACGCTGATCAGATTCAAGGTTTCTTTGATGTACCTGTAGATCACCTTTATGCAAGTGGTGTATTACTTCCTTATTTGCAGAGCTTACGTTTAAAAGATATGGTTATTGCCAGTCCTGATGTTGGTGGTTCTAAGCGTGCAAATACATACGCAAAGTATCTTGGTTGCCCATTAGTCCTTTGCAATAAAACACGTGCACGTGCTAACGAAGTTGCTTCTATGCAGATTATTGGTGACGTAAAGGACAAAAATGTTGTTATTATAGACGACATGGTAGATACTGCAGGAACAATGACAAAAGCTGCAGATATAATGAAAGAAGCAGGAGCAAAGAGTGTACGTGCTTGTGCATCTCATTGTGTTATGAGTGGTCCTGCAAGCGAACGCGTTGGAGCATCTGCTATAGAAGAAATTGTATTTACTGATTCTATCCCATATACAGATAGATGTTCAAAGGTTAAGCAGATTTCTGTTGCAGATATGTTTGCTGAAACTATCCGTCGTGTTGTAAATAACGAAAGTATTTCTAATCAATATCTCGTTTAATTTTTAGTAAATAAATTGTTTGACAACTTATTTTTTATAGTAGTCAAATATCCAATAAATTATTTGGACATACCATTTAAATGGTGTGTCCTTTTATTTTTTTCTTGTTAAATAAAGTTATAATATACTGATAGTTAGGTTCTATATTTGGTTTATATTATAAACTATATTATATTTGCAGTGTAATTAATAAATTAAAGGAAACCAATTATGAAACGATTACTATTATCTATTATTACTTTTGCCGTATGCGCATTGTGTAGCGGTAAAACCGTAACGTTATCCATTAACGGGATTAGAGAAACAGAAGGGACGCTTTTAATAATGGTAGAGAATTTAGAGGCAACCGATAATGCTGCTAAACCTGTAATGTTGATGCAAGCTGTGAGTGGGCACAAGATGGAAATAGCACTTGAAATGCCCAAGTGGAGCAAGTTTAAAGTAAGTGCCTTTATTGATGCAAACGGCAACAAACAGTTGGATAGGGACGAATACGGCCGCCCAACGGAAGGGTTTATACAGCAGGTTTTCACTGAAAAAGATTTGAAGAAAGGCGTGCTTACTGCAAAAGTTACCTATCTTCAATAAAACCATTGAAAGGTTATCTTGAAAGAAAGATGTTTGAAAACATTTGATAAAAGAAAGAAACGGCTATGCTATTTTTGAATATTATGCTCTCTGTGTTCGTGTCGTTCGCTGATACTGTGAATATATCGAAGCAGCATTTGTTGCAGGAAGTTACTTTTGTTGCAAGTAGAACAATGAATAAAGGCAACAAGATAATCGTACAAATGCGTGAGGACGAAAACAAGACAATGGACGAAGTGTTGGCATCTGTTCCTCACGTGGCAGTAACCGAGAGTGGTATTAGCATAGACGGAAGAGGGAAAGTGAAGGTTCTTCTCAATGGGCACGAGGTGCGAATGGAAGGCGCAGCATTGATAAGTTACTTGCAAAGTCTGCGTTCTTCAGATATTAATAAGGTGGAAGTACAAACTGTTGCAGATGCTTCTCAAGATGCTAATGTTCAAGGTGGTGTGATTAATATTATTCTTCGGAAACAGACAGACAACGGATTAAATGGTTCGATAGAAAATCGTTTGAACGTAGCCAACACATTTTTCCGCAACACTGCAGCCGTTTCGGTGTTTTCAAGATGGAACAACGTAAATCTGTATGCTTCGTTTTCCAACCCCATTACTGCCAAGGATAATGGCGAAGGGCGCATAAAGCGAGTTTTCAACCTGCCTTCATACGATTATAATTCTGAAAGTAGCAATCGCATTCCAGCGAGAGACTATTATTGGAGAATAGGCGGCTTTGCAGATTTAAGTACTCGTTGGAATATTGGAGCAGAGTATGCGTTCACGCTGAACCGTTTGAAAAGAACAACCAACGACCGCACATCTATGCAGACACCAGAGATAAATATGCACGATGTGTTAAGCACTTACACGCAAAAGCTACGAAATCATTTGCATTCTCTGCAGGCAGATGTGTCATATAAGGTAGATAATGAAGGCTCAAAAGTGAAGTTTTCTACTTCGTATGATGTCAGACGGGTGCGTGGCGATAATGTTAATCTGTTTGAAAACACGTGCGATTCGAGCAACACGGCATCTATATATAAGGTATTGGCAATGGATTTATCGGTGTTCAAACAGTTCACAAAGAACAGCAATCTATTGTTTGGACTGAAACACAATGCCATATCGGCAGACAACAATACGCTGTATGGTGGCGTTTCATCAGACCAGAACGACAACAGCAATGCCGCTTTCGAGCAGAAAGAACGCATATTTGCAGGCTATGCACAGTTTGCAGCTGCTTACAAGAAACTGAATTACGAAGTGGGACTGCGATATGAATATGTAGCCACCAAAGAGTTTCCGACGAACATAAAGCGAAATTACAGCGACTTGTTCCCTTACATTTCGATAGGCTATGATATAGACGAGTACGGCAAATGGAAAGTTATCGCATCGTATTCTCGAAAGATAGCCCGCCCATTGTTCAGTCAGCAGAACCCTACGAAAACGCAGACATCGTTGTTTACCTATGCGATAGGCAATGTTGCCTTGCGCCCTGAATACGTAAACAGCATTCGTTCAACGCTCGTTTACAACAACGTGTATTCGCTGACGTTGGGCGTTGATATGCACAGCGACCTGATTAGAGAGTTTTCTTTTGAAACACCAGACAACCCTATGGGCAGTTATGTTACTAACATCAACCACCATCAGGAAAACCATTGGTACGCTTATCTTAGCTTGCCTTTCCAGCCTTGCTATTGGTTCAACATAAACTTCAATTCGCTTCTGTGCTATCAAACCATTCAGATAACGAAGGGAGAAAGCATAAAAGGACATTTCCTATATATGAACAACACGAAGGCAACCTTCCGACTGCCGCACAATTTCAATGTGGAAGTATCGTTAAACGCCACTTCGCGCTTGCATTCGGGCAACTCGATGATTAGGTCTTATCAGCGTGTAGACCTACTGTTGTCGAAAGCTTTCAAGCCAAGAGTAAATTTGTCGTTGGCAGTGAAGAATGTATTCAACAAGCAGTACGGATTCATTGAAACGCACAGCCGCTATTCCAACTTCTACGATACGATGCAAGGAAGCAACAGTAGGAACATTCAACTTACGCTTACTTACAACTTCGGCAAAGGAAAAGGCGGCAGAAAGCTGAAGCGCGACGACAATGGCGAGGCGGAACGATTGAACGATTTCAATAAAAACAACAATATAAAACTATGATTATGAAAGAAAAAGAACTAACAGCAGCAGAGAGTCTGAAACTTATTGAGAGAACAATAGAGCAGAGTAGGAGAGACGTTGCCAAGGCTTCGGCACAGCCGTTGCTTGTTTGGGGCGGATTGGTATTATCTACTTCCCTCATTATTTGGTTGCTCATAACGAACACACCGAAAGGAGAAGACGGTGGCAGTTGGCATTTGCTTTGGATATTGATGTCGCTGATAGGTGGCATATACCAGTACTATTTCAACCGTTCTTGGTCTGTTCCCGACACCATCGTCAGCCGTACCATTGGCTATATGTGGGGCGTATTCGGAATATCGGTATTTGTCTTGTGGGCAATCAATATATGTGCGATAACTTTTGGTGGAATCTCCGTAAGGCAAATCATACCGATGACGCCAACCATCATTCTGTTTATGGGCTTGTCGGTTGCCGTTACTGGGCTGGTGATTAATCGTTTGTTTATCTCTGTCATCGGTGCGGTGGCGTGTGCGATATGTGCTTACTTCTCACTTGTTAATCAGGGTGTGAACGAATTGCTGTGCATAGCCGTTACAGCCGTGTTCACACTGATAGTTCCAGGTTTATATTTAAAGTTCAGCAATGGCAGATAACGATTTCCTCCCCCTCGACCCTTTGCTGAACAACGAATTGCGTTTGGCAATAATGTCGATACTGATGAGTGCCGACAGTGCCGACTTCACTTACATAAAGAACACTACGAAGGCTACATCGGGCAACATAAGTGTGCAGATAGACAAGTTGGAAAAGGCGAAGTATATAAAGGTGAAGAAAGGCTACAAGGGCAAAGTTCCCCAAACCGTTTGCCGTATAACGCCACAAGGAATACAGGCATTGATAAACCACGTACAGGCGTTAAAGTCGTATTTGAACATATAGGCATACAAAAGAAATAGTACACTGAAAGCCTGTATACTATTTACTTTTTACTTTATTGCATTTATGCTTATTTTTGGCAAAAAAAGCGATGTTCGATGGTGTGTTTTCGACTTGTTTATGACAAAAAAAGAGGGCGTACCATATTGTTTTTTGGTACGTCCTCTAGGATGTTTTAGGCTTATTACTTTAATTTTTTTTTTATTCTTCTTCTTTTTTGCGTACATAATCAACGTATGCGTATGCAGGTGTGTCATCGGTTTCAGCACGTTCTTGTCTCGTTTCCACCTCCCAAGTTCCATCGTTATATTCTGGAAAGAAGACATCGGCATGAGGGGGAATGCCTTCTATTTCGGTTAGATAAAGGCGGTCGGCTACAGCCAGTCCTTCTTTGTACAAACTTGCGCCGCCTATGATGAAAGCTTTTTCGTTGTCGGAAATGTGCTTTAGAGCTTCGCTAAGAGAGGTGTAGACGTCGCAGCCTGGAAAATTGGTTTCGGTGCGACTTAATACGATGTTTCTGCGATTGGGTAATGCTCCTTTCGGAAGTGAGTGGAAAGTACGGCGACCCATGATAACGGTATGCCCTGTTGTGAGTTGTTTGAATCTGCGCAGGTCTTCTTTGATGAAGTAAACCATATCGTTATTGTAACCGATAGCACGATTTTTTGCTACTGCAGCAATTATGTTTATTTCCATATTTCTTTGTGTGTTGATTTTGTTTTAAACCGATACTTCGGCTGCTATATGTGGATACGGGTTGTAGTCTATCAGTTCGAAATCCTCGAATTTGAAGTCGAATATGCTCTTCACATCAGGATTTATCTTCATTTTTGGCAGTGGGCGAGGTGTGCGTGTTAGTTGTAACTTTGCTTGTTCCAGATGATTCAGATACAAGTGTGTATCGCCAGTTGTGTGTATAAATTCGCCAACTTCAAATCCAGTAACTTGCGCCATCATCTGCAACAAGAGTGCATAAGATGCAATGTTGAATGGTACACCAAGGAAAGTATCGGCAGAACGCTGATAAAGCTGAAGAGAGAGTTTGCCGTCGGCTACGTAAAACTGGAATAAACAGTGGCAAGGAGGCAGTGCCATGTCGTCTACTTCTGCTGGGTTCCATGCTGTAACGAGCATTCGGCGTGAGTTCGGGTTGTTGCGAAGTGCGTCTACAACTTGTTGAATTTGGTCGATAGTTCCACCTTTATAGTTTGGCCACGAACGCCATTGATGCCCGTATACAGGGCCGAGCTCGCCGTTTTCGTCTGCCCATTCGTTCCATATTCTTACTCCATGTTCTTGCAAATATTTTACGTTTGTATCGCCCCTTAAGAACCATAACAACTCGTAGATGATACTTTTAAGATGGAGTTTCTTCGTAGTAAGAAGAGGAAAACCTTCTTGCATGTTGAAACGCATTTGATGTCCGAACACCGATAGTGTGCCAGTTCCAGTGCGGTCGCCTTTCTGTGCACCTTCGTTTACAATACGATGAAGTAGGTCGAGATATTGTTTCATGTTGTATGTCTATGTTAGAATGATTTGTTCGTTAGGAATATGGCTGCTTTTTATGCGCCATTCTTGTGGATAAAGGTTGTTGGCACGATTGCCAAGATTGTTTGCAAAACCTATAGCATGTCCACGATAGGTAAGGGTTACAATACCTTTGGGAGCCGACACTGGGAGCATAATAGCTTCGTGACGCAGATATTTTATAGCAGTTTCATAGTTTATTTCAACATTAGGGTATGCACTTTTGTTACCATTCACTGCAAGTGCCAAACTGTGGTCGGGTATTATTTTCTTGCCTTTAATGGTGTCTTGCTTTACTCCATGTACCATGACCTTAAGTTTCTTGTTAGCTTCTGCCACCAGTTTACCCACATTAGGTTCAACATTTGTGCTTGTTCCACCTTTCTTTATAATAGCCATAAACAAGCCTTCGCCTTGAGTAAAGCCAGGAATAAACCGATAAACTGGAAAAGGTTGGTCTTCTCCTAACGGATTGTTGATGAGTGAACCCGTTATGTTCCAAGTCTTTTCAGTTGGTACTTCCAATAGCTGCGCATCATATTCGTTTAATATCCACGCAACGTTTTCCTCGTTTTCATGAGCATTGAACGTACAAGTTGAATAGATAAGCAAACCTCCAGGCTTAAGGTTATCCCATATATCAGCTATAATGCTGCGTTGTAGTTGCCAACAATTCTCTACATTTTGCTCGCTCCATTCTGAGATGGCTTGTGGGTCTTTCCGAAACATTCCTTCTCCAGAGCAAGGTACATCAGCTACTATTACGTCAAATTCGAGTTTAGACTTTTTGTAATCCCTTGGATAATTATTGGTAACAACTACATCAGAGTGACCAAACTTTTGTACATTTTCTGCTAATATCTGAGCACGTTTATTGATAGGCTCGTTTGAGAATACAATACTACCATCAGAAATAGCAGTTCGTGCGCAAGTGGTTTTACCACCAGGGGCAGCACAAAGGTCGAGTAGGGCAACAGGTTTTCTTACTAAGTGGCGTAGAACATGAGATAGGAACATTGATGAAGCTTCTTGAACATAATATGCCCCAGCATGAAACAGTGGGTCGAATGTAAAGTTGGGACGTGAATTAAGGTAAAATCCTTCCGCGCACCAAGCCACATGAGTAGGTACAAAGTTATCGGCAACTTGTGTTGTTTTATTTGTCTTAAAAGGATTTATACGTATACTAACAGGAGAAGATTGCTGTAATCCTTTGCAAAAAATGTTGTAACGTTCCTCTCCAAACAATTGCTTGGTGTAAACTTCAAAAGCCGTTGGAAGAGTAATTCCAACGACTTCTTTGTTTAAACTTGTTTCAATAGTTTGATAGTTCTTGCTCATTATAACTCCTGTTCAGATGTTTATTTGAAATCGAAATATACATCGCCTTCGTCTTCTAAACGCTCTTTTTCTTTTGGCTTCGGTGGATTTTTTAAGTTTCCTTTATCGTCGAACATTCCATAAGTAGTACGCAAAACTGTAAATTCAGTGCGGCGGTTCATCTGATTTGCCGTTTCTTGCTTATCCTTTGGTAGTGCTTTTATAAACTCTTCAGTTAGAACATCGCCCTCTTTTAACCACGGATTCTTCTCAGCAACTTTCTTACGAATTTTCTTTGGCTTTTCTTTTCCATATCCAACAGGAGACAAGCGATCAGCTGCAATACCTTTCTTTATAAGATAAGTAACCACCGCATCTGCACGACGTTGCGATAATCGCTTATTATAGTCTGCCGAACCTTTATAGTCTGTGTGGGCTGAAAGCTCAATAGTAATGTTCGGGTTTTCTTCAAGAAGTTTCACAAGTTTATCCAAAGCTGCTTCCGATTCAGGACGGAGTGTAGCCTTATCAAAGTCGTAGAAGATGTTATCTATCAATACGGGTACACGAATACTTGCCAGCGGGAATTGCAATGTGTACTCTTTCGATACTGTAACAGGGTCTACCTTTAATTCTTCTTTATGGTTTAAATAGCCTTGGCTGGTTGCTAAAACAATATAATTAACGTTTGGACGTATCTCTTGTTCAAATGATCCATCACCCTTTACTGATAGTTTTAAGTTTGTTCCATCGTCGCCTACCAAGAAAACTTGAGCAGCAGGAAGTTCGTATCCTTCCATTTCGTACACCCAGCCCTTAATGGTTTGTACCACTTCGGGAAGTTCAAAACTATAAATATGGTCCCATCCACGAGCGTCTCCACGATTGGAAGAGAAGAAACCACGATTGTGTTTTCCTTCGAATGTCATACCAAAATCATCCCCTTGTGAGTTCAAAGGAAAGCCAGGGTGTTCTATGTAATAGTGCCTATCCTTACCCACCTTAGCAATAAATAAGTCTAAACCTCCCAAACCGCCATGTCCATCGGAGGAAAAATACAAATCACCGTTAGGCCTGAAGGTCGGAAACATTTCATTACCAGCCGTATTTATTGGTGCACCAAGATTTTCAACACCACCTGTTGTACCGCCAATAAGTCGAACACGCCAAATGTCAAGACCTCCTTTACCTCCTGGCATATCGCTGACAAAATAAAGCCAATTACCATCTGGTGATAGGGCTGGATGTGCAAAACTCGACAAAGTATCGCGAGTAATTTCCAATTTTTTAGGCTTTCCCCATGCAGCATCTGCACGACTGCTTACAGATATTTGTGCAAAGCGAGGGTAAGTAGGGTCTGTCAGACATTGAGTAATATACATTTCCCTACCATCAACAGAGAACGCAGGTGTACCTTCGTCTGCTTCAGAGTTCAGTCCACTTTCAATTGCATGAGGAATTCCCCATTTCCCTTTTTCGTCTTTCTCACTAACAAAGATGTCACTAGGCTTAACTCCAGTAATACCACTAATTTCATCGCCTTGCGCTTCATTGCGGGTAGAGGTGAAATAGAGTTGATTATACTGATCACCAAACAACATTGGTGAGTAGTCTTGCCTACGCGAGTTAAACTTATCCATCTTTTTAACTTGATAATAAGAACCTTGTTCTTTTATTGTAGGAGCCTTAGTAGCTGCAGCTAAACCCTCTCTTGCTATATCGTTGTCAGGCATAGAGTCTAAAGCTATGCTGTATTCTTTTATTGCTTCTGGATAAGATCCAGCCTTCATGAGGTTGGCAGCCAACTTTAAGTGTGTATCTTTGTCGTCTTGTTTATATCTAATAACATTTCGATAGGCTGCTATAGCTCTTTGGGACATGCTAATTTGGTCGTAGCATAATGCCATTTTTGCGGCTAATTGTCCTCTTTGAGCACGATTTTTTGCTGGAGTACGCTGGTAAGCACTCTTGAATTCCGTTGCAGCGTCGTAGTATTCGCCAATTGCAAGGAATTTTTCACCTTTCTTTATGTTCCGATCTATGCCGCAACTAAATAAAAACAATGCAATGGTGCACAATACGAATAATCCAAGAACCTGTTTATTACAAAGTCTTTGGAGTTTTATTTTGTTGTATGAAAATTGGCGTATATTCATATTATATTAAACGTAGCAACATTAATTATATTGCAAGATAGTACGTTTCTATTTCTTCTTTGTCTTATTTGCTCTGTTTCGTTTCTCCAATTTTTCGGTTGGAATTATCTGCAAGCACATCTTTTACAATGTTAGATATCTGTTGCTTCAGTTCGTTTATAAACTGCTTAGCATCGTATTTTTTGTGTTCAATATCGCGTAATTTCTTTTCCCAAATACCAGTGAGTTCTGCAGAGGTAAGTAATTTCTCATGAATGGTATCTATAAGTGCAATACCTGTTTCTGTTGCAATTAGGTTTTTGCGTTGTCTACGAATATAAGTGCGTTTGAAAAGAGTTTCAATTATTCCTGCACGAGAGGAAGGACGCCCAATTCCATTCTCTTTTAGAGCTGCTCTTAGTTCTTCATCGTCTACTAATTTGCCCGCTGTTTCCATCGCACGAAGCAATGAAGCATCTGTATAATATTTTGGTGGAACTGTCTGTTTCTCTGTAAGAGTAGGTGTATGCTCGCCTTTTTCTCCTTTGATGAATGTTGGAAGGGTTTTCTCATCCGCATCATTATTTTCTGTCACTTCTATTGTAGGTTGCTTTTCAGCCTGTTGATTGTAAACTATTCTCCATCCTTCGTCGAGTATTTCTTTTCCTGAAGCTTTGAATTCTATTTCATCTACCTTACCGAGAACAGTGGTTGTAGAGAATTTGCAATCAGGATAGAACACCGAAATAAAACGTCTTGCAATGAGGTCGTACACATTTTGTTCAGCATCTGTTAAGCCTTGAGGAATTACATTAGTAGGTATGATAGCATGGTGGTCTGTTACCTTAGATGAATCAAAAACTCGTTTACTTTTAAGAAGTGGTTTTCCCCCTAAAGATTTAACCAAGTTTGCATATGGTTTTTTGGCTGCAAAGGTTGCCTGAAATAGAGAATTCATTATCTGTGGGCACTCTTTGTAAATGTCATCGGTAAGGTGTTGTGTGTCAACGCGAGGATATGTGGTATATTTACGTTCGTATAAACTTTGAATTGTATTGAGTGTCATCTCAGCAGAATATCCAAACTTGCGATTACAATCTACTTGTAAGGATGTTAAATCGTAAAGTTGTTTTGGCTGTTCGGTACCTTTTTTCTTTGTAACACTTGTTATTTCAAAAGGTTTATTCTCTATTAATGCAAAGGCTTCTTCCCCTTCTTCTTTAGATGTTAACTTTCCCTTGGTAGCTGTAAACTGAGTATCGCGATAAATAGTTGCTAATACCCAGTATGGTTCTGGCTTGAAATTATCTATTTCTTTCTGTCGTTCAACAATCAAAGCCAATGTAGGAGTTTGCACACGTCCAATGGAAAGGACCTGCGCATTCTTACCAAAATGGTTATTTCCATATTTTAATGTGTAAAGACGGGTCGCATTCATACCCAGCAACCAATCGCCAATGGCACGTGAAAGTCCTGCCAAATAAAGAGGTTCATACTCTTTTTGGTCTTTCAAATTGGCAAATCCGTTGCGTATAGCCTCATCAGTCATTGACGAAATCCACAAACGTTTTACGGGGCAAGTTATTTTTGCCTTTTGCATTACCCAACGTTGAATAAGTTCTCCTTCTTGTCCAGCATCACCACAGTTAATGATTTCATCTGCATTTTGATAGAGACGTTCAATAATAGCAAACTGTTTTTTTATTCCTTCGTCATCTATTAGCTTTATCCCAAACCTTAATGGAACCATAGGAAGGGCTGCCAAGCTCCAATGTTTCCAATTAACAGCATAATCGTTAGGTTCTTTAAGCTCACACAGATGTCCGAAGGTCCATGTTACTTGATACCCGTTACCTTCTAAGTATCCATCCTTTGAACTTGTTGCTCCAAGTATTCGGGCAATATCACGTGCAACACTTGGCTTTTCGGCAATGCAAACTTTCATACTGTTTTCTTATTTTTCTGCAAAGTTAATTATAATTCTTCTGTTTCGCAAACTATGGTTCTGTAGAATGTTAATATGATTAATTTTCTTTCTTAAGATTACGATGGTTTCTCTAAAAACCTCTTTCATTTTGTAAAAATAAGTCATGCCTTTTTATTATGTGATGTTTTCACATTGTAATAAAGCTTGTTTTGCAATGCAATAGTGCCTGTTTAACATGGCAAAACAGACACTATTGGAATGTAAAATAATAGGAATGGTAAAACGTTTATATTGAGATAGTTAGAATTTCAATCTCTCTTGGTAAAATCTTTACGTTTTTAGTAGAAGAAAAATTAGTGTAAAGAGACAATAAAAGAATTGAGGGTGTGTCAAAACTCGTTTTCAGCTAAAGACAGCTATCATTTTGTAAAGAAAAACCGTTACCAAAGAGTTAATAACTCAATGATAACGGTTACTTTAATATTTATGAGGGAGTGAAACTGTTAATATGAAAGGAAGCTTTTCTGAATTCTTAGTTTTGACACACCCCCGAAGACTTATAATTTTTTTATGTTCCGTTTATAGGAAAATGATACTAAAAACATTCCCTTTCATTTTAATTAGAAATGGAAGCTTTTCTTGTTATTTAATAACTACCTTCTGTATCTTGTTACCTCGCTTGACAATATAGATACCTGCGGGAAGTGATGCTGTACTATTGCCAACAAGAATACCTGACGCAGTATATACTTGAACAAGGTAATTAGAAGTTGTTTCTGTTGATACATTACTGATATTTGAAGGAACTGCAGAAGCAATATTAGATGGACCAGATTTGCCAACATTATATAATGTAACTACATAATATTTGTCATTCTCGGTGCCATCTGGATCCATAGCAATTAGTTCGTTCATACTATTGGTACTAGCAACGAGTTTGGAGTCACGATAGACATTATAACCGATTATCTGAAGCGGTGCACTTTCATATGTAACATCATCAATTAACATACCAGCAGGTTCATAACCATATGATGTTTGAGGTATTGTTGATGTGTGAACAATTGCAAAGTATTTTGCGCCTTCAGGAAGATTAACAGATATTTTTTTCCAGTTGATATTGTCTGCAACGTTATCAGTAAGCACTTTTTTAAAGTTGCCAGCTGTTTTATCGCTCATAGAGTAAGCTACATAGAAATCTTCTGGTCCATAGTTTGCGTAGTCGCATTGTGGTGCCTTAGTGAAGAAGGTTATAGTTTGTGCCTTACCTGAAAGCTCTGGTGAGATAATCCAGTCGTTGTTTCCTGTTGACGCATCGCCTAAATTACCAAAACTCATCATAGACTGATCGCTGCCATGTCCCGCAAAACGTTGCTTGAATATTTGAGTTGTAGCAGCATCCATGCCATGTGTAGTACCATCACAATTGAAAACAATGTAAGCAAAAGGCACACCATTTCCAGGGAAACTGATGCCGCTAAATGTGTGCGTACGGCACTTATCAGCATCGTAGAGTGTCCATGGATCAATCTCATCAATGAGGAATGGTGCATATGTTTCGAAAGATTCGGTAATTGTGCACTTTTCTACAGCTGGAGCAGTCCACTCAAGTTTTATCTTACCACCTTCTTTGCTGGCCCTCAAATCATTGATAGCTGGATATGGGGCAGTGACAATCTTTATAGTTTTCTTCTCTGAAACATTATTGCCTTGATTTTGATCAGAGGTCCAATCAGCTTCTCCCCATACTTGGAAATCTTTGTTGTCGAAAGGTGCTGCATAGTTGAATGTGTATTCCTGAGTTTCACCTGGAGCAATTGTACCACTTTCGGTTGCTGTTGTCGATCCATTACTTGTGTTAAGTTTTACTTGGAATCCTTCTGCATCTTTTAAACCAACGTTACGGACATGAATGGTTATTTCTGCTTGTTCTCCTACTTGTGTATGTAATGGTGCGGTAATAGTAGTGATTACGTTGTAGTCAATAGCATCGTTTACATTTACATCATCAACCATGATATTCTCTCCATCTGAGATGGCATGGATGAGGACACGGCCATAACCATTTGATTTCTTGTAGTCTACATCAGAGCAATCTACATTTATAGTACGCCAACCTGCATTGCCAGTTAGTGTTGCGTAATCTACTTCTGAAGCAAGTTTACGATGCTGTCCGTTGACATCAAGATATACTTGTAATTTACTTTTACTACCTGGATAAGCATAGAATTGGAATGAAAGGCGTGGATTGGTAGCTTTACCCATATTCATCTTAGGACCTACAATTGTTGCAGCATCGCCTGCTTTTTCTGGCGTAAACATCAATGAACCTTCATCATCATCAGCTGAGAAGTCGCGAGAAAGCTTAAAATGTTTCTTTGTATCATTGTAGCTGGCACTCCATGGCCCCTTCTCCCAAGATCCATAAGGCCATGATTCGTGGAATGGGAAGTCGTATGAGGTCCCGTAGAAGAATGGATCGGCAAAACCTCCAGCACCTATGTGCTCAGTATCTGTATATGCAACAACTTGATAGTATTTATGGCTTTGCGCCCCATTGAGTGGAATATCTTTGATTACGAACTCAGTTCCTGTAATATTCTCAGCAATGGCTTGCTCATAGATTCCTTCAAAGATTCCGTATTGTATAGTTGTAGGATCTATGTAGCCACCATTTGCTCCAATTTTAACAGGATCCCATTTCAAAGTTATTGTTCCATCAAGATTATCGTAAACAATAACATTCTTGACTTTTCCAGGAGTCGTTTCGCTACCAACATAAACTTTGGCTGCGGCTTTAGCACTCTTTAAATCGCCTACATAAGTGTATACTTCATACGAATGCTCACCAGTAGTGACATTATTATCTACCCATTCGATTTTCTGTCCTATAGAAGGATTTTCTATCTTGTGGATAGGTAATGCGCCACCATCACGATAGATTGCTGCAGAAGTGATTGATGTCAAGTCTCGTCCGATAATATCCTTTGTAGGCGTTGTAAATGATACTTTTACCATTTGCCGACCATTTGGATCAGCCTGCAATGCTAAATCTGAAATAGCAACAGGTGTTCCTGAGGTTGTAGTGGTTATATCTACTTTTACAGGCCTCATGATTATGTATCCTGGTCGATCACTAACAGCATGGAATCCAATACGATAATCTCCTGTAGCTGTAGGAGTGAATGTTGCCTTTAAAGGAGTAGGACTACCGAAAGCAGTTCCAGAAATTGGGCTAATAGGAATAATTTCGCTATATGTAGTTGGGTCGTCTCCTATTCCATAAGCTACGTTCATGCGCTGACCAGTACCAGAATAGCCACCAACAACAGCGCTAGATTCAAGTGTGTAAGTTTGACCAGCAGTTAGGTGAAGAGGAGGTGAAATGAGCCAGTCGTCCGCTTCTACAGTGGCGTTTGCTCCATTGTATGCTGGTGCTCCTGCACCCATGTCCTCCCATGTGTGACCATCATTATTTTTATCTTCTATAGTCCACACTTTTTTGTTGAGTACTGTTCCGATACTGCCCCAATTCTCTTTGTAAGGATTCTCTTTTGTAATAGTGTACGGAGAGGCTGTAGAAGCAGTTTGGGCAGAACTTGTTTGAGGAAGCATCGTTACGGCAAGGCTTCCTCCAATAAGTAAAGCATAAATTCTTTTCTTCATAGGAAATGGTTTTTACGTTATTTGTTTAATTATACCTTGTAGTATTTATATACTTACAAGAGTTTTGTTGAAGGTTCATCTAAAACTAAATATTTTAAGTTATTTGTTAATTCGCTTTGTACCGTTTTGAATAATGATTCCCTTGTAGTTCTTTTGTATACGCTGACCTGTAGTATTATACATCTGAATATTTTTTTTAGAAGTAGACGATGTTATATTACCAATGCCGGCAGTTATGTCACCTTGAACAACAGTAATTGGTCTTTCTGATACAACACCCTTACCATGAATTAAGATATCACATTTGCGGCCTTGAACATTTGAAGGGAGTGGCTCACATGTAAATTTGATAATAGTAAGTCCATATTCTCTATAACTTTCTTCATCTATTTTGTAACTCTTAATCCAACTTGCCATTCCAGAAAGAGTGTATTCTTCTTGATTATTGTCGTCATACCAAACTCCATTTAATTGAGCAACGGCACCAGGGAATACCAATCCTTGTGTACATGTAGTTTGTCCTTCAGTACCTTCGTTATTCATTTGTACTAGACCATAGTTAAATGAAGTAGAAGTGCCCATATCTACATAACCATTGGCATAGTCAAACTTTGCAGAGAAAGTAACACCTAAAGCGATGTTATTATCAGAATATATGTTTGCTGCCTTCTTTTTGCCATCTTTAGTGGTTATTAGACAGAGAGCAGGAGTTAATGTTTTGTTATAATAAGGTATTCCGACACCAGACAATCCCATATCAACTCCAGTTTGATCAAATCCCCGTACTACAACTGCAAATTCTTTGTCAATAAGAAAACCTTTACCTTCAGGCTTAAAAATAGCTACAAATTTGTTGTAAGTAGTTCCATTATTATCTTTAATGGGATCATTTTCTTCAATGTCTGAAGAAGTACATTTAAGCTCAGCAATGGTTTCGCTTCCTGGCTTCTTAACACCTTGTGCATCTGTGTCAACGTTAGTTATAAGCATAGTTAATTCAGTACCTACAGGTAGTGGTTTGTTACTTTTAGAGATGATAGGGAGAAAAACATCTTCAACCCACAATGGCGCCATTGGTTTCTCTAATACTTGTTGTACTCCACGTGAAGTATATTGTCCATTTGAAACTGTACCTGATCCAAATAGATAACCATTATCCATACCACCAAGATAGTAGCCATTAACTTTATCATCTGTGAATTGCAATGGGCGGATATGGCTTTCTGTAGCTGTTAACGTACCGCTCTTTATTCTTGGATACCAATACATTACAGCAGGTTTGTCATAATCAAGAGGTCCCCAATGAGGATTTTCCTCAGAAAGCGTAAAACTATCCGTGGCACATACAATAGTCGGTAGTGCATCAGCTCCATTAAAACGAGTAGTCAAACAGAAGTTACCCTCGTTGTCAATATTGAAAGCATTTCCTGTTTTACCTGTACGATCAAAAGTTGAACAATTGCCATTCATATCGAAAATGTTCTGATGCCAAAAGTATTCAGTTCCCTTTGATACAACAGGTATAAATTTTGTCTTGCTATAACCAGGAACGTAGAGATAACTTGTGCCGATCATTTTACCAGATTTAGGTGTTGACTCAAAAAGCGCACCTTCTGGTTTTAGATAATAAACAGTCTTTTGCGTTTCCTTTCTTGGTGTTTGACGCCCAACGCAAAGAGCTTCTTTTTGTGAAAATACAGTTGTGGCAATCGCCATAACGATTACACTGGAGAATAGTTTTTTAATCATAGATCATTAAATTTTAAATTAAGTTAATATATATAGTATAAGGTTTTTTTATTAAGCCAAAAACATTTTATGCCTATAACAAGGCTTCCTATAGACTCACAAATGATATTTTTCTTGTTAGGATAGTTAGGTTGCTCAATTTAAAGTCATAATCTTAAATCCTTAAAATATGCATTATATTTGAGTTCTAAAGCTAAAAATGCATGGTATTTGGGCAAGTATTTAGACGTTAAAGTTGCATTTATTTTAATACTTCTTTTTTGTCTTTTGTTTATTAATGTTTTCTTTATTTGTGTGGCAAAGATAAGAAAAAAAAAGAAAACGCAAAAAGTTTTCTATAATTTTTTTTAATTTTGAAACTTTTTGCATGTTTAAAGATCGATTTATAATTTATCGATAATATACAAAAAGAGAGTGTGTCATAAAAGCACACTCTCTTTCATTATAATCTTTTATCAAGTTTATTTCTCTTCCAGTGCTGCCTGCGCCGCAGCCAATCTTGCAATAGGTACACGGAATGGAGAACAACTTACATAATTCAATCCAACACGATGACAGAACTTAACAGAGCTTGGTTCACCACCATGTTCACCGCAGATACCACATTTAAGATTCTTACGTGTTTTACGTCCTTTCTCTACTGCTGTCTTAATAAGTTGACCTACACCTTCTTGATCAAGAACCTGGAATGGGTCTACATCCAAAATCTTCTTTTCAAGATAGCTTGGCAAGAAACTTGCAATATCGTCGCGGCTGTAACCAAAGGTCATCTGTGTTAAGTCGTTTGTTCCGAAACTAAAATATTCCGCCTTGCTAGCAATTAAGTCGGCAGTAAGTGCTGCACGTGGAATCTCAATCATTGTACCTACCTTGAATGGAACTTCAACACCTTCAGCCTTAAAAATCTTATCAGCTGTTTTGCGAATAATAGCTTCCTGATTATCAAGTTCATGTACAATACCCACGAGCGGTACCATAATTTCAGGCATAGGATTAAATCCTTCCTTCTTTAATTGAACAGCTGCTCCAAGGATTGCTCGAGTCTGCATAGCAGTAATTTCAGGGAAAGTGTTACCAAGACGGCAACCACGTAGACCTAACATAGGATTGTGTTCAGATAAAGAGTTTACACGATTACGGATAAACTGAACGCTAACGCCCATTTCTTTAGCCATAATTTCTTGTCCTTCATCATCGTGTGGTACAAATTCATGCAATGGAGGGTCAAGCAAGCGAATATTTACAGGCATTCCATCCATACATTTCAAGATACCATAGAAATCTTGCTTTTGATAAGGCAATAACTTTTCAAGAGCCTTCTCTCTGTCCTCGACTGTATCTGCAAGAATCATTTCACGCATGGCTTTAATCTTCAAGTCCTCAAAGAACATGTGCTCTGTACGGCAAAGACCGATACCAACGGCACCAAATGTTCGTGCAACTTCTGCATCATGCGGTGTATCAGCATTTGTTCGGACACGTAACTTTGTGTATTTATCACAAAGTTCCATCAATTGAGCAAAATCTCCTGTAACTTCAGCAGCTTTTGTATTAACTTCACCAGCGTATACTTCACCTGTAGAACCATTTAAAGATAAGTAATCACCTTCGTGTAAAACTTTTCCATCTATTTCTACTGTACGCTTTTTGTAGTTTACAATAACACCACCAGCTCCACTCACACAGCACTTACCCATACCGCGAGCAACTACCGCTGCGTGTGAAGTCATACCACCACGAGCGGTAAGAATTCCTTCTGCAGCTGTCATACCTGCTAAGTCTTCAGGAGATGTCTCAATACGCACCATGATTACTTTGTGACCATCTTCGTGCCATTTAGCAGCATCATCTGCAAAGAACACGATTTGTCCTGTTGCTGCACCTGGAGATGCTGGCAAACCACGTGTTAAAACTTTTGCTTGTGCTAATGCAGCTTTATCAAATATAGGGTGAAGAAGTTCATCAAGTTTGTTTGGCTCACATCTTTTTATAGCTGTTTTTTCATCAATTTCTCCTTCTTTAAGTAAGTCCATTGCAATTTTTACCATTGCAGTACCAGTGCGCTTACCATTACGAGTCTGCAAAAACCAGAGCTTACCATCTTGTACAGTGAACTCCATATCTTGCATATCGTGGTAGTGTTTTTCCAATTTCTCTTGGATAGCATTGAGTTGTGCATAAATCTCAGGCATTGTCTCTTCCATTGAAGGGAATTTTGTACGACGAATTTCTTCGTCTACACCTTGTTGAATTGCCCATTTGCGTGAACCTTCTAATGTTATTTGTTGTGGAGTGCGGATACCTGCAACAACGTCTTCACCTTGTGCATTTACCAAATACTCACCATTGAAAACATTTTCTCCATTTCCAGCATCGCGAGAGAAACAAACACCCGTTGCTGAAGTATCGCCCATATTTCCAAATACCATAGCTTGAACTGTAACAGCGGTACCCCATTCTTGAGGAATTCCTTCCATCTTACGATAAAGAATAGCACGCTCGTTCATCCAAGATGTAAATACAGCACAGATAGCACCCCAAAGTTGTTTCATTGGGTCAGTAGGGAAATCATTACCAGTCTGAGCTTTTATGGCTTTCTTAAATTCACTAACTAATTCTTTTAAGTCAGCAACATTCATTTCATTGTCTAACTTAATGCCACGTTTAGCCTTAATATTTTGGATAATAGCTTCAAATGGGTCAATTTCTTCCTTATTTTCTGGTTTCATACCCAATACAACATCACCATACATCTGTACGAAACGACGGTAGCTGTCGTATGCAAAACGTTCGTTACCAGTCTTCTTAGCCAGACCTTCTACTACTTCATCATTTAAACCAAGGTTCAGAATGGTATCCATCATACCTGGCATTGATGCTCGTGCTCCTGAACGAACACTTAGCAACAAAGGATTTGATGGGTCGCCAAACTTTGAATTCATTAAGTCTTCAATATGCTTAACGCTTTTTGTTACCTCTGAAGTTAAAACTTTGATAACAGTATCTTTACCTTTTTCAAAATATTCGTTACAAACATCGGTTGTGATTGTAAATCCTGGAGGTACAGGAACTCCGATTAAATTCATTTCTGCGAGATTAGCACCCTTGCCTCCCAATAAATTCCTCATGTCAGCTTTTCCTTCAGCTTTTCCATTGCCGAAGGTGTAAACTCTTTTCTCAGTCATAATAATTTATGTAAATATTTAAATCTTTTTATTCGTCAGTGCAAATATAACTATAATTTAGCATACAAGCAAACTTTTAGAAAGGAAAAAACTTAGTAAACTTAACATTTGCTATTAAATCCTTGTTTTTATGTATCTTGCAATTGTCTTTTATATTATTATTCTATTTATAATGTTACTTGGTGTTTTTATTATTCTTCATAACATAACCGATTTTTATCTGATATTTTTGAAGTAGAATAAAACTCCTGTCTTATGTATGAGAGAATATATGAATTAAGAATTAATTATATTTTTAATTATAATTTGTAATTAACTTTTAATCAATATATTATAATGTATTCTTTATAAGGTAGAACAATGATGAAAAAAATAATTAGTCGAAATTGGAGCTTATAGAGACCTTGCTAATTTATAATTATAAAATAAAAAATTGTAATTATAAATTTTAAAATCGTAATTATAATTTTTTGGTAATATAATTACATTTTCTTTTATCAGTAGTTTGTCTAGTTTGGCGTAATGGACATTTGGTAGGCTGAAAGCTCACGGAACGCTTTTATTTA
>NZ_JABZSJ010000018.1:0-39361 GCF_015262605.1 Prevotella aurantiaca
AGTCGGAGCTTTGTGCATAAAAAAGAGGATGTATCAATTTTGACACACCCTCATTGCAATGCAAAAATACTATCACTACTTTTTACATGTAGTTTCTTTACAAAACGAATGCTATTTTGATACAAAACCAAAGCAACAAAGTAAAAGGAATTTTATCGCGCAACTCATCTCTACTCTAACCTATCTCAGATTGTAGATGTGCAGCGATTTATATATTCAAATAGCTGTCTCTATTGCCCATTCAATATCTAAAAACCATAAACAACTGAACTAAGACACTGAAATAGAAGCATCGTTTGACAAGTAAAGCGATTGTTTGGTCTCTTTTCTTGGCTATTCCATTCAATTATTGTATATTTGCAACAGTTATCAGAATGATAATTAAGGGGTGCTTGTTCAGTTGAACTTGCTGAGAATAAACCCATAACCTGATACGGGTAATGCCGTCGTAGGGAAACTCCCCTTCTGTTTTATTAAGTCAAAATACATACAATGAGAAAACTATTGGTATTTACAGCAATAGCTTGTGCAGCGAGTGTACAAGCTCAAACAGTAGATACATTGGCCAGCCAAGAACTACAAGAGGTTATTGTTGCAGGCGTAAGAGCACAAAAGAACGCTCCTTTCGCTGTTGCAAACATCAAAAAGGCAGAACTATCGAGCTTTGCAAAGACTGGAAGAGAACTTCCTTTCCTCTTTGCTCATACCCCTGGTATATTCGCATGGGGCGAGAATGGACTCGGAACTGGCACTTCTGCAATGCGTATTCGCGGCGCAGGCGGTAGCCGTATTAACATAACGCTTGACGGAGTATCGCTCAATTCTCCTGAAGACCAAACGGTCTTCTGGGCTAATATGAACTCTTATGGAGCATTGATGAGCAGTGTTCAGATTCAAAGAGGTATTGGTACATCTACCAACGGAGACGGTGCCTTTGGCGGTTCTATCTCTTTGGCAACGGCAACACCCAACAATCAGCCGTCAGTAGAGCTCAGTGGCTCGTTTGGAACGTACAAAACGTACAACACTGGAGTTAAGTTCTCAACGGGTTTGTTGGGCAACTATTTCTTATTCGATGGCGCTTACAACGAAACAGCCACTGATGGATACCTTCATGGTACTGCTGGTAGGTCGGGATCTTACTATGGTGGGCTCACATTCTTGGGCGATAATTTCCAAATAAGGTATAAAAACATTGGTAATTTCGAGAAAACAGGACAGGCATGGAGCGGTGTTGTAGCTGGAAACAACGATGCTTCGCTGATGGGTAACGAAATAAAAACCTACAAAGACTTGTACGAACGTGGTCTGGGACGCTTTAATCCGCTCTATGAAGGTCTGGTGTTCGACTACGATAAATGGACTTTTCCAACCGATGCGAACGGAAAATACCTAACCTATCGGTACAAAATGGACAATGGAAGTTACTGGGCTAAAACTACCGACAACTTCTATCAGAACCATAACATACTTTCTGCAGCATGGAAACCAAATGATTCTTGGTCGCACAACATCGCTTTGCACTACACTTACGGACATGGATACTACAACGAATTCCGTCCAAACAACAAGTTTAGCAAGTTCGGTCTAACTGCAACAGACGTGAATGGAAAGACCATTAAACGCAGCGACTTCGTCAGAAAGAAAGGTTTAACGCAACACACTTATGGTATTCTATACAACGTAAACTATAAGAACGAAAACTGGGATATGCTCGGAGGCATCAACTTACAGCAGTTTCGAGGAAGTCATTTCGGTTATTTGACATACGTAGCAAATAAAGGTCAGGTACAAGACTTCACTGGTTTGAAGTACTACGACTCTGATGGTAACAAAAAAGATTATAGCTTTTTCGCAAAAGCAACCTACCATTTGGACACAACTTGGAACTTATTCGCAGACGTACAGTATCGTTTCGTAAACTATAAAGCCGATGGAAAGAACGATAAATTCTATGAATTAGCTACTGGAGGTTACACAAATCAGATACTAAATATTAACGAAAGCTACAACTTTGTGAACCCAAAGGCGGGTATTAGCTACCATAACAACGGTCACAAGGCCTATTTGTCAATGGCATACGCAAGCCGAGAGCCTGAACGTAATAACTTTACAGACAACGGAAAGTACCCTGCGCCAAACGCAGAACACTTGTTTGACGTTGAATTGGGATACCAATATGCTGGCGATAACTGGCATGCTGGGACCAATCTCTACTATATGGGCTATAAAGACCAGTTCGTTCAGACTGGAGAACAGAGCGATATAGGCGAAAATCTTACAACAAACGTAAAGAACTCATACCGTATGGGAGCTGAATTAACGGCTGGTTGGAATGCTACTTCATGGTTTTCATTCGAAGGTAATGCTGCTTTGAGTATCAACAAGATTAAGGATTTCGATGAGTTTGTAGAAAACTGGGACGATAAGAATGCACCTCTAAAAGTACATTACAATAACTCTACTCTTGCATTCTCACCTTCAGCTATTCTCAATGGCTTTATGAATTTCCACTACAAAGGGGTACAACTGGTTTGGCATACTAACTATGTAAGTCGCCAATACTTGGATAACTCTGCACATAAAGACCGTTCTCTGCCTGCTTTTTCGCAGACAGACATTAACCTTAGCTATGCTTTGAACATGGGAAAGAAGCAGAAATGCCTAAAGGAAGTGCTGTTTGGACTAAACTTTAACAACATTTTCAACAGCCATTATGCAGCGAGTGGCTGGGTCTACAGTGCGGTAAGCGACAACTCTAAATACACAAATGATAATCGTTACTATCAGATTGGATTCATGCCAATGGCTGGATTTACAATGATGGGAAACATAACACTGAAGTTCTAAAATCTAAACGACCTCCCTTCGACAATTGAAAAGGGAGGTCGTTCATACTATTAGAGAGCACCAAATGCTAAACAACATTATTCAATACTTCCAAGAAGCCGACACATACCAACTATTAGATATGGTCGGAACCATCATCGGACTTATCTATATCTACCAAGAATATAAGGCAAGCATTTGGCTTTGGCTTACAAGTATAGTTATGCCGCTTGTCTATACCTTCGTTTATTATGAGGCAAAGCTATACGCTGACTTCGGTATGCAGCTGTATTACATTGTCGTATCCATCTATGGCTTCCTCTATTGGCAGTTCGGTAAAAGGCAAAAAGAGAATAAAGAGTTGCCCATAAGAAGGTTTCCTAAGCATAAAATAATGCCAATAATGGTCCTTTTTCTGGCTTTATGGGGTATTGTTTACTTTATTTTGATTACTTTTACCAACTCGAATGTACCCATTTTGGATAGTTTCGGCAATTCGTTAAGCATTATCGGACTATGGGCTTTGGCTAAAAAATATTTGGAACAATGGTGGATTTGGTTTGTGGCGGATATAGAACTATCGGCACTCTACTTTTATAAGGGCATACCATTTACTTCTGGTCTATATGCAATTTATGCCCTTATAGCCATTGCAGGCTACTTCAAATGGAAGCGAATGATGCAGACAACTATGTAAATAAGTAAAGGAAAACAATGAAAGAACTGAAGAACGAATACGATGTTGTAATACTTGCAGCAGGCGATTTCCCCACAGATATAACAGCAATGCATATTCTGCGCACTGCCAAACATCTGATAGCATGCGACGGTGCAGTGGAAGATTTGTTGAAAATGGATATTGAACCAGAAGTAATTGTGGGTGATGGGGATTCGGTTTCGGAATCAACAAAGAAGAAATACCAACACATTTTCCATACCATTGAAGAACAAGAGGACAACGACCTTACTAAAGCGACAAAGTATGCACTACAATATTTCAACCTTACAGATAGTACTACATTCTGCTATCTTGGTGCAACAGGCAAGCGAGAAGATCATACTTTGGGCAACATTGCACTGCTTATACATTATTATAAGCACCTTAACATTGTGCCAACAATGGTAACTAACTATGGTTGGTTTACTATTTCTCAAGGGGAAACAACCTTTGCATCCTTTCCACGTCAGCAGGTTAGCATTTTCCAAATAGGTGGGAAACACATAGAAAGCAAAGGATTAAAATGGAATATATACCCTTTTAGTGAGTTATGGCAAGGTACTTTGAATGAAGCAATGGGCAACTCATTCACCATAAACAGCGATTCGGCTTACTTGGTGTATCAAACCCATAAGCCGAAAGAATAACTTTAAAGAAATAAAAAGATAATTACGATTTCAGTTTAAACGAATTTTCAATTGTTGAAAGTTCAGCAATGAAACCTTTATCCACCTGCAAACGCTTCTCAATTTGAGAACAACTGTGAAGCACGGTACTATGATCGCGACCTCCAACAAGCTTCCCTATACGGCTTGCAGGCATCTTTGTGTGCTTCTGAGCCAAGTACATACTTACTTGACGAGCAAGTACGATGTCTTGTTTGCGCGAGCGTGAGTTTACAGCAGTGGCAGTAACGTTAAAGTGTATGCACACTTTATCAATGATTTCGTCAATTGTCAGCGGCTCATCGTCAATCTTTACCGAACGCTTAATGACTCTTTCAGCCAATCGCATGTCGATATTGCTATTATAAACAACACTATAAGCCAGCAAAGAGTTAATGACTCCCTCCAAATCTCTTACGCTTCCATTAGCTGTTTGTGCAATAAACTGAACAACATCGTTAGGAATACTCAAGCCATCGCGCTTGATTTTACTATTTAGAATATCTACACAAAGCTGTACATTAGGTTTCTCAAGTTCAGCAATAAGGCCACAGGCGAAACGTGTTAGCAAACGTTCGTTCATACCTTTCAGCTCTACTGGTGGACGATCAGAAGCTAGAATAATACGCTTTCCATTCATAAACAAATGGTTAAAGATATGGAAGAATGTGTCTTGAGTCTTGGTTGCAGTTATCCATTCCTGTATATCATCAACTATTAAAATATCTATTGTCTGATAGAAGTTGATAAAATCGTTGGTCGTATTATTCAAAACAGAGTTTGTATACTGCACTTGGAATAAGCGAGCAGATATATATAACACACGCTTTTGTGGGTAAAGCTGCTTGATACGCAAACCGATTGCGTTGATAAGGTGGGTCTTTCCACAACCCGATGGACCATAAATGAACATCGGATTGAACTGTGTGGTGTTTGGATGTTCAGCAATTGACAAGCCAATAGAGCGAGGTAGCTTGTTACTATCGCCTTCAATGTAGTTTGAAAACGACTTATGCAAGTCTAACTGTGGGTCTATTTCTTGAAGAGCTACGTCTAATAACGTTGGACTTTGGTTGGCACGATTAGTTGGTAACTGCGTTTCTACTTTGTCGACTGTATCCGATTGGATGTCCTGAGTAAGGTTATGTGCCTTATCAGTAACTATTCTATATTTAAGTTGGACGCCTTTACCATATACACGTGTAAGCACTTTGCTCAACAAATCAACGTAGTTTTCCTCCAAATACTCGTAAACGAAGGGACTCGGTACCTGTACCAACAAATTATTGGTAGCGGTATCGAACGCCTCAAACATTATTGGGCTAAACCATGTTGCATACTGCTGCTCGGTTACATTATCTCGGATAAGTTGAAGACACTGCTCCCAGAGCGCATTGGGTTGAACTTTCATGTTAATACTTGTGTATCTAAAATCGTTTATTAGTAAATATATCAAATCATCTTCCTTATTTCAAAGGTAGTGCAAAGTTACTAAAAAAAAGTTAGATAGAGAACTAATCGCGAAACTAAAATAATACATTGAAAAGCGCTAAAGTATTGTTCGATTGGTGCTTATGGCTTCTTTACATTCTAACTAAGGAAATAATGTTTTGCATATATCCAACTTTTTATATATCAAATAGTTACTTTATGTTTCTAACCTTAATGCTATAAATCATGAAACATTTATTTTCACATCTAAAAAGGCTGATTGTCAATCAAATTACATAGTCCGTTTAAAGTGTGGAACTTTAACTTCTTTATTTAGACTCTTTTTAAATAACGCTGTAATAACGGCCTTTTTACAACTTTATTCTTACACTCTTTAAAGCCGATAAATTTGGTTTAGCAGTCTAATATTGGGATTACGATATATCCTATTATAGCCTAATAGGAAGTGCAAGAATTACTATCATTCTGTAAAGATAATTCGGAGTAAAAATGGTATTAGTACTTTAGTATTGCAATAGTACCTATTTTGCACGGTAATAGTGCCTGTTTTGCCGAGCAAAACAGGTTGTTTTAGAACGCAAAACAGGTACTATTATAACGGATTGATAATTAAAGTGTTACACAAGATATCCTCTCTTGAAAAATTATTTACATATCATTGGTATTTATTTCCAATATTTAGATTTCTATTGGAACATAAAATGGGTGTAAAATAGTCTTCAAATAAGACTGAAATAAAACAATAATGGCGAGTAGAATAGGTTTATTCTGCTCGCCATTATTATTTAATTGCTATATCTTACTTATCTTTTCGTCCAAAAACAGAGAAGTGTAAGTATCGCTTCGGATGTGCTTTAAGATTTACTACTAAGCTATCAACACTGCGTAATGTATTGTTTAAGTTGTTATATAGCGATGGATCGTTCATTAACAAGCCCATAGAGCCCTTGTTGCTATTCAACGTTCCAGCCAACTTATTAACTTCATCGAGTGCTGTATTCAATCTTATAACTGTAGTTTGAATATCTAATGCACTTACTTTATCGTTTAGCGAAGTCATTAAAACATTTGCTCCTCTCACAGTAGAACGTGCATCTGCAATGCCAGCCTTAGCCTCTGTCATTACTCCGTTTGTATTGGTGAGTAAGCCATTTGCTTTCGTTGCCAGAGCAGGAAGCGACTTATTGAGCTGTGTTAGCAAAATATTTAGTTGCTTACTTGATGCTGTCAATTCGCTACTAAGTTTATTCGCATTATGCAATGTGCCTGCCAATGAAGGATCAGAAGTAAGTGTAACGATATTTGTAAGTATGCTATCAATTTTTGGCAACATTTGTTGTACATCAGGGAAAGCATCTCTCATTTTTCCCAACACACCATCATTGACACGACCAACGATAATACCTTCTTCCTTTAGGTATTCTTTTGCATCGCTGAAAATAAGGTTTACTTTTACATTACCCATAAGGTCGCTCACAATTTCAGCCCTTGAGCCAGTTGGAATTCTCATATCCTTATCGATAGCAACTCCCACATTGATGGGTTTAGATGGGTCTTCGTAGTCGTAAACAATATCTTTTACTGTTCCTACTTTAAAACCATTAGCATAGATTGGAGTGGTTGGTACAAGTCCATCTACTTTATCGAACTGCATATTATATACAATGTCCGATGAGTACAGGTTAAGTCCTTTAAGGAAATTCATACCAAAGAAAAGAATAACAATGCCGACAATGGCCACCAATGCAATTCTTACTTCGGGTGATATTAACTTCTTCATATTCATTTTCTCTTATTCTTTACATATTCTTTAATAGCATCTCCCACATTCATACGGTTACCATTTTTAAATGCAACAATAAAAGCTTGGGGGAAATCGGGCTTTATTTCTTCTTTTAAACGCATGATTTCGTTATAATCTTCATTAGCTCCAATCATGTATTTATTGAGAGTTCCTTCTGTTTCTACAGATACATTAGTATACCCTTTAAACAATTCGTTATCAAGAGTCAACTCTCTGTTTACGGCAAAAATCTGTATTTTAAACAAAGGAATATCAGAAAAGCCCTCTTCAAGAGTGTCTTGATCGTTTTGTTTGTATACTTTTGTCTTTGTTGTTATCTTTTGTATTGGTCGTGGTTGTCTTACAATGTTAATCTTTTTAGGAAATTCTACTTGTGCAACAGGCTTTTGTGAATTAGTTGACAAACGATCTAAGACATTTTCAACTGGCAATTGATTATTTTTAGAAGGACGGTAAGGAATTGTAACCTTGCCATCGTATCTGTTCTTATATTCTACAAATGCTTCGTAAATACCGCGTGCCATAAGATTTATTCCTCGTGGAGAATTAAGGAATTGCTCCTCTTCTTCATGGGTAATAAATCCTAATTCTATAAGACAACTAGGCATAGATGTTTCTCTGAGTACAAGGAAACCAGCTTGATGTACACCTTTATCGTTTCGACTAGCCTTTGAGCAAACCGACCTTTGTATAAGTTTAGCCAATTCAACGCTTTTCTCCATATTAGCCGATTGGAGAATTTCGAACATTATATAGCTTTCTGAGGATCTTGGATCGAAGCCTTCATAAGTTTTCTCATATCCTTTCTCCAACGAAATCACACTATTCTCTCGCATAGCTACATCAAGGTTATCCTTTGCACGGTGCATACCTAATGTATAAACTTGAAAGCCCTGTGGAGGAGTCTTTGTAGGAGGAACCGAGTTTGTATGTACTGATATAAACAAGTCTGCTTTTGCTTTATTGGCAATATCAGCTCTTTCTTTCAATGGTATAAAAACGTCTGTTTTGCGTGTATAGATAACATTCACATCAGACAAATTACTTTCAACCAATTTTCCAAAAGCCAAAGCAATGGTTAGATTTATGTTCTTTTCATTTGAGATTGCACCTACAGCACCCACATCTTTACCGCCATGACCTGGGTCAATTACAAGTGTAAACTTATCTTTTGCACTCACTGAAGCAAGTGCAAACAAGGAGAATATTATAAGGAATAAAGAAACTCTTCTACTCATACTTCGTATAATTGCACGCAAAGTTAAGCATTTTCGTTTGAATAGCTTAGTTTAAGACCTGGTTTTTTCATTTATTAAATGTAATTCCACGCCTGCTCCGCTGCAATCTGCGCCCATAGGAGGGTTCAGTTTAGTAAGACAAAGGTCTATTGCTTCTATTTGTGGGAAAGTTTTTTCCAATGCCTCTCCAATACGATATGCCACATGTTCCAACAATTTTGCAGGTTGTTGCATTACTGTTTTCACTATATCGTAAACATCAGCGTAACTTATTGTATCGCTAACATCGTCAGTTAGCATAGCTTTACCTATATGATAATGCAAACGAAGGTCGGCAACATAATCGTTGCCAACCTCTCGTTCTATTTCGCTTACACCGATGTAGGCACGAAACCTTACACCTTTTATATATATGTAGCTTGATTTTAATTTCATTATTCAGTTTAAATAGTTGTTTATCCACAGCGAGATGCTCCACAGTTGGTGCAGATAAGACAACCTTCTTGATAAACTAAAGTTTCCTGTCCACATACAGGGCAAGTTTGTCCTGAAGCTGTTGTGCCATCAGTTACATATTTCTTCAAAGCACGTTCCACACCATTTTTCCATGTATTGATACTTTCGTCTTTAAGTTGCAATGAACTTACGAGATGAATAACATGTGCTATAGGCATGCGATAACGCAATACACCTGAGATAAGCTTAGCATAATTCCAATATTCAGGATTAAATTTCTCAGACAAACCTTCTACAGTTGTCTTATATCCTCGCTTATTTTCAAATTGGAAGTCGTAACGATGAGTACCATCAGCATTGGTTTGCTTTATTACTTTACCTTTTGTTACACTCTTTGGCAATACAATTCCTTCTTCATCATCTTGCAATCCGGTGAAAATCTCATAAGGATAACCATCAAGAAGTCCTACAAATGCCACCCATTTTTCTTTATTATTTTGGAAACGAACAACATCACAATCCAAAACTTGAGGACGAACTTCTACTACCTGTGGAGGTGTGCAGATATGTTCGTGCTTTTCTTCTGAAGAATTCAAGTCGTGTTCTTCGTTTGTTTCATTTTCGCTTTCGTTCTTTTTTTTCTTATCTTTCTTAGATACAGAAATCATCACGCCAGAACGAGAACCATCACGATAAATAGTACAACCCTTGCAACCAGAACGCCAAGCCTCAACATAAAGTTTGTTTACCAATACTTCATCAACGTTGTTTGGCAAGTTTACTGTAACAGAAATTGAGTGATCTATCCATTTTTGAATAGCTCCTTGCATGCGAACTTTCATCAACCAGTCTACATCATTAGCAGTTGCTTTATAATAAGGTGAACGTTTTACAAGTTCGTTTATCTCTGTCTGTGTATATTTCTTTGAAGTATCAAAACCATTTATCTCCATCCAATCCATGAATTTTTTATGATAAACGATGTATTCTTCAAATGAATCTCCTACCTCATCTATATAATCTACACGTACATCAGTATCGTTTGGATTTACTTTTCTACGACGTGTATATACTGGCATGAATACTGGTTCTATACCAGAAGTAGTTTGTGTCATGAGAGAAGTTGTTCCTGTCGGAGCGATAGTTAAACAAGCAATGTTACGACGGCCATATTTCACCATATCAGCATAAAGCTGTGGATCGGCTTCTTTCATGCGCAAAATAAATGGATTATTTGCTTCGCGTTTTGCATCAAAGATTTCAAAAGCTCCACGTTCTTGTGCCATTGTTACTGAAGAACGGTAAGCTGACAATGCCAACATTTTGTGAACTTCTACCGAGAATGCTGTTGCTTCTTCTGTTCCATAACGCAAACCCATAGCGGCAATCATATCGCCTTCAGCTGTTATACCTACTCCAGTACGACGTCCTTTTCCACTCTTTTCTTTAATCTTTTCCCAAAGATGGTATTCTGCAAGTTTCACCTCATCACTTTGAGGGTCATTCTTAATCTTCTCCATGATGAGTTCTATCTTCTCCATCTCAAGGTCTACAATATCGTCCATAAGACGCTGTGCAAGGCCTGAGTGCTTTCTAAACAATTCAAAGTCGAAGCTTGCGTCTTTTGTGAATGGATTCTTCACATAAGCAAATAGGTTGATAGACAACAAACGACAACTATCGTATGGACACAATGGAATTTCACCACAAGGATTAGTAGAAACTGTGCGAAAACCTAAGTCTGCATAGCAGTCTGGCAAACTTTCTTTTATAATAGTATCCCAAAATAAAACTCCAGGTTCAGCACTCTTCCAGGCGTTGTGCACAATCTTTTCCCATAATTTCTTTGCCGAAATTTCTTTGCTGTAAACAGGATTTTCGGCATCAACAGGGAATTTTTGTACAAATGGCTTATCGTTTACGACTGCCTCCATAAAACTATCGGTTATCTTTACCGATACATTTGCGCCTGTAACTTTACCTTCTTCCATCTTTGCATCTACAAATGCTTCTGCATCTGGGTGGTTAACACTTACCGAAAGCATTAATGCACCACGGCGTCCATCCTGTGCAACTTCGCGTGTACTATTTGAATAACGCTCCATGAATGGAACCAAACCTGTTGAAGTAAGCGCAGAATTATTCACAGGAGAGCCTTTCGGACGTACATGACTGAGGTCATGTCCTACTCCTCCACGACGTTTCATCAATTGCACTTGCTCTTCATCTATGCGCAAAATAGCGCCATAAGAGTCTGCATCTCCATCTAATCCTATTACAAAACAGTTTGACAACGAGGCGATTTGGTAGGTATTACCAATACCTGTCATTGGACTTCCTGCAGGAATAATATAGCGGAAATGGGTGAGCAGTTCAAAAACTTCCTGCGCACTTATAGGATTTTTATACTTTTTCTCAATACGGGCAATTTCATTGGCAATTCGCCAATGCATATCTTCTGGCGATTTTTCATATATATTGCCAAAGCTATCCTTCATAGCATACTTGTTTACCCAAACTCTTGCGGCTAATTCGTCGCCGTTAAAATACCTCAATGAGGCCTCAAATGCTTCGTCAAATGAGTAAGTCTTGCTTGCTTTCATTAATTTGCTTAGTAAAAAATGTGTCTGCGAAGTTACTAATTGTTTTCTGAAATAGAAAACTTTTTTCTAACTTTGTAACCTAAAATTTCCAAAAATGAAAACTATATTCAACAGAACAACTATTAGGAAGTACTCAAACAGAGAAGTTTCCGATACACTTTTAAAGGAATTATTGAGTAAAGCTGAACTTACTCCCACAATGGGAAATTTACAACTTTACTCGGTTATTGCGACACGAAATAGCGAAATGAAACAAAAATTAGCACCTACACATTTTAACCAACCGATGGTAGAAAACGCTGCTGTAGTGCTAACTTTTTGTGCAGATTTCAACAGAACTACTGTTTGGGCAAATAATAGAAAGGGAACACCTGGCTACGATAACTTTCTATCGTTCCTAAATGCAGCTACCGATGCCCTACTCTATTGCCAAACTTTCACCAATCTAGCTGAAGCAGAAGGACTTGGAACATGTTTTCTTGGCACAACTATCTATAATCCAAAACAAATTATAGACCTTCTGAAACTGCCAAAACTTGTTATGCCTGTAGCAACTCTTACAATTGGTTGGCCCGATGAAACACCAACACAACCCGACCGTCTACCACTTGAAAGTATTTTGCACGAGGAAACCTACACCGACTATACCGCAGAAAGTATCGACCAATATTATAAGGTAAAAGAATCGCTCGAAGAAAATAAGCATTTTGTAGAAATAAACAAAACCGAAACATTGGCACAAATCTACACCGATATTAGATATAAGAAGAGCGATAATGAAGCAATATCTACAGGATTATTGGAAACTCTTAAGCAACAAGGCTTTCTTTAATCTTTTAATATAGTTTCGAGCCCACCAGATCGAAAGATAAAAAAGCTGTTTCTACTCTGAAAAATGAGTGAAACAGCTTTTTTTTATCATAACTCAACAACACTATAAGCCATTTATCATATAAAAGGTATAAAATACATTGATACTTTCCTCAAAAAAGTATATACTTTTCACGAAAACTTTAATTATAAATTTGAAATTTGTAATTATATTTTTTTTATTTATTATTAAAGTTTTAGCGAAAAGTTATTATTATTTTTTTTAAGGTTAGAACAACCTAATTTCCAAATAAAAAAGAACAAAAAAAGCATATACCTTTCAGCTGAAAAATATATGCTTTCTATTTATAACATCTTTTTATCTTTTATTCTTTCGGTAGTTATTACAAGAGAATGTTTACATCTGTATGCTGATTCCTGCAGTTATCCAAGTACCAGGCTGAGTCACATTTCCGTAATCAACATATGTTCGATTCAACAAATTATTTGCAGCAACAAAAGCTGTCCATTTACTTTCATTCCACGATAGGCGTGAATCTAAAATTCCATAAGTTGCATACTTGTGTCGTTGGTTGTTTATATCAACGTAGCTTCCCATACGATGCAACAAACGATAGTTCAGACCTAACTCAAGGTTACGCCATAAATTTAACTGTAAATTAGCAACCATTTTGTTTTTCACATATTCTAAAACATACTTACTTATAATGCCGTTATGTTCCTGTTTATTTTGATTAAGGTAGCAATAGGCAATACCAAACTGCTTTAGGAAACGTTGTGAAGGTATTAAAGTATAGAAATCAAAATTAAGTGAAGTTTCTGCGCCTAAAAGATTGATGTGACCAAAATTCACACTCTTCCACAGTGTACTACCATTAGCATAAAGCGTTCCGTCAGAAATCCAATCTATGAGATTCTTTTGATTATGGTAAAAAAAACTTGCTTTGCCAATAATTCCACGTGTATTGTATTTTACTCCTGCCTCTAAAGCCGAAAGTTCTTCAGGTTTTAAATGCTTATCTGCCTTGTGTCCACCAACAGAATAAAAGAGTTCCGTGAACGAAGGCATACGTAACGAAGTATTATACGATGCATAAATTTTCCACGCTTTACCTATTCGGTAGCTTGCATCTAAACCAGGATAAACACGCATGTTCATGTTTGCCTGACTATTCTTTACAGCTACAACACCTGCCGAAAGTGTAAAGCGCGAAAGAATAATGTTGTGTTCCAAAACAAACTGCAAATTTGTACGATTAATTCCATTCGTATAATCACGATCGGTGCCATAAATATGACGAGGATTATCCAGTTTTTCTCCGAGATTAGTGCTCACAATATTTTCGTTGCGTAGTTCAACTCCGAAAGCCGTTCGTCCAAAATTCCAGTCGAAATAAGCATTAAGATTTACACCACAAACATCGGTTCTGTGATAATTGTAAGCATACTTTTGTGGCGCTCCACGGAAAAGTTCAAATCTATCCATGCTGCGATTCCAATATATAGACGGACGGATGTGTAACTTTCCTTGTTTATTTTCAGCCTGCATAGCCGTAAATGTTTTAAACGTATGTTCAAACTGGTCATCGTATTTGGCAGCATAAAAAGTATTCGCACCAAAATCTTTTACGCTCATTCCAGCATGCCATCTTATCATAACATTCTTGTCGTTATAGTTGCCTTGATAGAAAGCTTTACCTGTTTTATAGTCAGAATTTAGTCTATTTGCCTTATTTCTCAAATAGCCATCGCTACGTGTAAACGACGCAGAAAGTTGATTATTCCACCTTTCCTTTGCAATATTTGCACGTGCGCCTGCTGTTAGATAGCCATAAGAGCCACTTTCTATGCGTGCGGAAAGAGAAGAAGATGGAGGAGTTTTGGTTACAATGTTTATCGCACCTAATAAAGAAGATGTGCCATAAACGCGTCCTGCAGGACCTTCGAGAATTTCTATTCGTTCAATTTCGCTTATATCAACTGGAAAATCGAACGTGTTATGACCAGTTTGAGCATCGCAGATATTAATTCCATTCAGTAAAACAGTAATCTGTTCGGAGTTTCCGCCTCGTATGCTTACATCGGTAAGTGCTCCTAAAGCTCCTTTCTGGCGCACATCTACACCTACAGCATATTTCAAAAGGTCGTTTACACTTTGTACTGGAGCGGCTTGAATATCTTCACGACTCAGTACAGTTACCATTCTCGCTTGCTGACTAACTGTCAGCGGTGCTCGTGTACCCATTACATTCACCTCTTCGAGCATCACATGTTTATTGGTTACTGTAGAATCGCTACTTATTTGCAATGCTTCATTACTAACGTTATGTGCCGTTGCATGTTGAAGAGTAGCAACACTCAGTACACCAATTATCACTTCCTTGCCGAGAACAGCAAAGAGCGAATAGCTGCGATTAGAGAAGTGAGTAAACTTCAGTACACTAGGCTTGTTTAAAATTGGTTTGTACATAATATGATAGATTTATAATCATCGACACCATCAGCTTTATACTAAAGTTGACCTTGCCAAATCGAGGTGCAAAATTACATAAATTCAACAAAACAGCCTATAACAAATGTACTTTATTTTAGTTCTAGTTTCATTCTTTCGCAAAAATGAAAAATAAATGCAAATATTAGCAAATAGTTTTTTATTATTTACTACTTTTGCACTTTATATTCCTAACAGATGGATAGTTCCAATATGTTAGGCAGATATATAAACAATTAAAAACAAGTATGAAAGGTAAATAACTGTACAATGAAAACATTGATAGACCGCATCCGTAAAGACGGCAAATGCTATGAAGGGGGAATCTTAAAAGTAGACAAGTTTATAAATCATCAGTTAGACCCCAACTTGATGAAACAAATAGCTGTGGAACTAATCCGCCGCTATGCTTCAACGGAAATAAACAAAATTATAACAGTTGAAGCAAGTGGTATCGCACCTGCCATTATGATGGGTTTCCTTCTCGACTTGCCTGTTGTGTTTGCTAAGAAAAAGAAGCCTTCTACAATGGCAGATATGCTTTCGTCTACTGTATTCTCGTTTACTAAGCAACGCGAATACCATGTTTGTATTTCAAAAGAATATCTTAAACCTTCTGACAAAGTACTTTTCGTTGACGATTTCTTAGCCTATGGTAATGCTGCAAAGGGAATTATAGACTTATGCAACCAAGCTGGAGCCGAACTTGTAGGTATGGGATTCATTATTGAAAAGGCTTTTCAAAATGGTCGTGAAATTATTGAATCTGCAGGAATACGCTGCGAAAGTTTAGCTATTATTGAATCATTAGATAACTGCGAAATAAAAATAAGACAACAATAAAACCATGGAGCAAACAAAAGAACTTATTTATGGGCTGAACGATCGCCCACCTTTGAGAGAAACTATCTTTGCTGCTTTGCAGCACTTGTTGGCAATTTTTGTTGCTATTATTACGCCGCCGCTCATTATTAGTTCAGCGTTGCAGTTCGATTTAGAAACGACAGGATTCCTTGTTTCTATGTCGCTGTTTGTATCGGGTATTGCAACATTCATTCAATGTAAACGTTTTGGGGCAGTTGGTGCAGGTTTATTATGTATTCAAGGAACTTCATTTTCTTTTATTAGTCCAATAATCGGTGCAGGAATGCTCGGTATGGTTGGCGGGAAGATGAATATTGAACTTGGATTGAGCTATATTTTTGGATCTTGTATGGTGGCTTCTATCGTTGAAATGCTTGTAAGCCGCGTGTTACCATATATGCGTAAAATCATTACACCATTGGTTTCGGGTATCGTTGTTACGCTGATTGGTCTTTGTTTAATTAAAGCTGGTATCAATTCATGTGGCGGTGGCAATGCTGCAATGTCTGATGGCACCTTTGGTTCATTGCAAAATCTAGGTTTAGCACTACTCGTAATTATCAGTATTGTTATATTCAATCGTTCAAGTAATCCATTCTTCCGTATGGCATCTATTGTTTTAGGCTTATTATTGGGTTCTACGGTAGCTTACTTCTTAGGTCTTATCGACTTTTCACAACTGAATAATACTGGTGGAGTGAATATTCCTGAACCTTTTAAATATGGTATTCGCTTTGATATTGGTTCAATTATTGGCTTAGGACTTATTTATTTGGTAACTGCAGTTGAAGCTTATGGTGATATCACCGCCAACTCACTTATTTCTGGAGAGCCTGTAGAAGGTCCTGTATTTATGAAACGTGCGCAAGGAGGTATCTTGGCAGATGGTATCAACTCGTTTATAGCAGGTTTATTCAATAGTTTTCCAAATTCTATCTTTGCACAAAACAATGGAATGATACAGCTTACAGGAGTTGCTAGTCGCTATGTTGGCTATTTTGTTGCAGGTGCTTTGCTTATTTTAGGTTTATTCCCAATAGTTGGACAATTCTTCTCTCTCATACCAAACTGTGTTCTTGGTGGCGCAACATTATTAATGTTTGGAACTGTTGCTGCTGCCGGTATACGCATCATAGCTTCTACTACTATCAATCGTAAGGCTGTTTTAGTAATGGCAATGAGCTTTGCAATGGGTTTAAGCGTAGAACTTGTGCCTGATATATTGAGTAAGATGCCTCAAATCATACAGAATATTTTCTCAAGTGGAATTATAATGGGAGGATTAACGGCCATTTTGGCAAATGCACTCATTCGTATTAAAGATTAAAAAAATAGGGTAAAGTTTTCCGACTTTACCCTTTTTTCTGCTTTTTATGTTTATCTTTGCAATAGAATACTCACTCAATTAGATACAGAAAACTATGACAGGCGAAGATAAAAAACGAAAGTTTACAAGCACTCTAACTTTTAAAATACTCATAGGAGTATTGGTTTTATTTGTTTTAGGACTTTTCTATAACTTCATTATCGCTGAAGATGAAACTATCTCAGAGCAAAAACAGCAAGAAGAACAGCAAAGAAATGCGGTACTTGACACTGTTGATGTCATAGGAGACTATCTTTGGCCAGACCAAAAACCTCGCAAAGAAAACATAGTTTCTGATGAGTCAAGTACTAAAACTGATGATGAAATAAAACGAATAGTTGAAGAAACAAAGACTACAGAAACAAAGGAAGCAACAGAAAATATAAAAAATCATGCTGCACCAACAGCTCCATTACCTGCTCCAGCTGCTGATCCTGTACCTGCTACAACACCAAAAACAACAGGAAAACCTGCTGCAGCTCCAAGCATAGAAAGTATTTCTGCCCCTAGGGTGGAAAAAATTGAACAGTAACCTTGCTGTGTCCAGTATTTACGAACCCTATATAAAAGAAGAAGGTACGTATGAAAAAGATTATTATCTTATCATTATCAGTAGTTGTTTTATTCGGTTGCGCAACTACTTATCGTGATTCTGAAGGCAACATTGTATCGCGTGAAAAGATATATGCGTTGAGAACTGTTGCTGTGAAAAGGAACTTAGACGAAAGAAGATTCCGCATTTTTATTGATAAGATATATCCTGTGGGTATGCCTGTACGTACTTTAAATTCTGATTACGTTATTGAAGTTAGTCGCGATTCTATTGGTATGGAACTTCCTTATATAGGAAGACTCGACCGAGCACCTATAAACGGATATGTGGGATTACATGGAATACTACCTATACGTAGTTATAAGAGCGAACCTACGAAAGACGGAGAACGTATCTTTATAGAAGCACATAATGAGACTGAAATCTATAATATCATTTTAAATGTATACAATAACGGAACAACTAATATCAGTTTATAATCGAATATAAGGTCATCTATTGATTATTCGGGTTTCATGCAATTGAATGCTAAATTTGTTCCGATATACGCAAAATAAAATACAGAAAGACTAAAAAGAGGAAACTAAAATTCAATATTAAATGGTAGTCTGCTTTACGCTACAGCTATTTGTTTGGCTTTAATTAACAAGTTCTTTCGCCAAACTAAAGTTTTGTTATTACTTTTTAATGTCATTATTCTCCAATAGTAAACTTACCCAAATCTTAAAATCTGGTGTAGATAAATGGCTGTACACTATCTTGACTTAAATTGATAACAAGCTGTAAAACAAGTAAAAATATTCCCAACTTAGTCAACCATGGCAATGAGATAAACTTTTGTTGTAGCCATCTATAATCGCTTTGTCGAATAGAATGAAGTTCAAGACCAACCGCTAACAGCATTATCCAAAGTAGACGTGCATTAATGAAATTCTGTATATCGACGAAATGTAAGTCTGTGGTTATCTTACCAATAATACTAAATGCTGTATTAAGGTCGTGGGAACGAAAGAATATCCACGCAACAGATATATACGTAAAAGTCATTATCCAGCAAATAGTTTTCAAATAAATCGTATTCTGAACCTTGCCAAAACCTCTATTACGAGCAAACTTGTGAATTGTTAAACCAACGCCATGTAACAATCCCCACAGCACAAACATACCTGATGCCCCATGCCATAATCCCGCTACTATCATTGTAATGAAAGTGTTTCTGTACGTTTTCAGTTCGCCTTTCCTATTTCCCCCCATTGGAATATAGATATAATCACGGAACCATTGCGAAAGCGTAATGTGCCAACGATGCCAAAACTCTGTCAAGTTTAGACTCTGATATGGCGAATTAAAGTTATTAGGCAGTCGGAATCCCATAAGTGCTGCAATTCCAATAGCCATATCACTGTAGCCAGAAAAGTCACAATATATTTGCAACGTAAATCCTAAGACACCCATTAAGTTTTCAAATCCAGTGTAGGCCAAAGGATCAGCAAATATCCAATTATTATATTGTGCCAAGTAATCGGCTACTAATGCCTTTTTCAACAAACCACAAATTATAAGCCATAGTCCCAAATTTATAAGATGCTTATCGTTAAGACGCGGTGTATTTATCTGCGGAATTAAGACCTTAGCACGTGTAATAGGTCCTGCAATCAATAAAGGGAAGAACGTAAGATAAAAACTATATTCTAACAAATCGGTCGTTTTAGGAAATCGTTCTTTGTACACATCTATTGTGTAACTAATGGCTTGAAAGGTATAAAACGATATACCTATGGGCAATATTAGTTGTAAGGGAGCAAAATTACTCTGTAGTAAATGATTTAAAATATCAAGGGTGAAGTTGGTGTACTTATAGTAAAGTAACGGAAGAAGTTCTATTAAAATAACAATAAAAACCCCTACTCTACGCGGTTTACCACGTCGTAAGCGCATCATTTTCTTCGTTAAGAACCACGAAAGCAATGTTGTTATAGGCAGCAAGACCATTAAAGCGCCATTTGCCTTATAGGCAAAAAACATTCCAAATAGTACAACATAAGCTTTCATCCATGTTTTTCTGCTGCCATTTATATAAATATAGCCAGCAAAAAACAGAAGAAAAGCAATCATAAACGATAGTGTACAGAACGACCAATCCTTATTGGGAGTTGCCAAAAAGGAAAAAAATGCGCCTATTGTCTGCTTTAAATCTATCATCTATCGTACTAAAATCCTTTGAAAGAAGGTTGTAAGAGTTTTGTATTTGTTGCTTTATGATGGTGTAGAGGATCTTTCAGTACTACAGGATAAGTTGCTTTCGAACTTCTCATAAAGGCAGCAACATTGTTCAACCATAATGCTGCAGCCTCCCAAGTAGGATGATAATGATCGGAACCACGTTTCAATTTCAGTCCTCTACTATCAAAGAAACAGCCTTGTTTCGTATGTTTCTTCATCAAATCGATAATTCCTGTATCGCCATTCCAGCTCGCAGGACCTATCCAAACATAGGGAAAGTTGGCCAACTTGGCTACTATCGTCTTTATATGAGTCTCTCTTAAATCTAAGTCGTTAACGAATAGTTCGTTACTACCCAAGCAAAGTAATATGTAAGTAGGCTTATACTCCTTAATAAAATGCTCTATTGTTTTCGAATTTGCCCACTTTTCGGTGGTAGAACCATACCAAATAACAGTATAAAGCTTATGATGGTTCTCTTCAGCATAGTCGCCGAGTCGTCGAGACAAGCCTTCTACCATCGAATCTCCTATGAATAAAAACGTTTGTTTGCTCCTATGTTGTTTCTTTTTCTTGTGTTTTGGTGCAATTTCAGAGTCGTTTTTATCAGCTTTTCTCAGTTGGGCAAGACTAATTTTCTTTATCGTAAATTTGCCAAAAGATATTTCTCCTGGCACAATAGCATAACCAACAACGATTGCCAGCACAGCAACCAATAATAAGAATATCTTGCTTTGCTCGCGCACGTTGCTTATAAATTCAGTTCAACCTCTACTGGGCAATGATCGCTACCATACACTTCGGTATGTATTTTAGCTTCGACAAGTTGCTCACGTAATCGATTTGACAACAAGAAATAGTCGATACGCCAGCCTGCATTCTTCTCTCTTGCTTTGAAACGATACGACCACCACGAATAAGTTACCTGCTCTGGATAAAGTGTTCGGAAGCTGTCAATAAATCCATTTCCAAGAAATTGCGTCATTTTTGCTCTTTCCTCATCAGAGAATCCTGCATTTTTTCGATTGGTCTTAGGGTTCTTTAAGTCTATTTCCTCATGTGCAACATTCAAGTCGCCACACACAATAACAGGTTTCTTCTCATCCAATTGCTTGATATAGGCCTGGAAATCGTCTTCCCATTGCATTCTGTAACCTAATCGTTTCAAGCCATCTTGCGAGTTTGGCGTATAACATGTAACAAGATAGAAGTTCTCCATTTCGAGCGTAATTACTCTTCCTTCATGGTCGTGTTCATCTATACCCAATCCATAAGAAACATTCAAAGGATTGTGTTTTGTAAAGATTGCTGTTCCCGAATAACCTTTCTTGTCAGCATAATTCCAATACGACTCATAACCATCGAATGCTATATCAAGTTGTCCTTCCTGCATCTTTGTTTCCTGCAAGCAGAAAAAATCCGCATTCATTTCGGCAAAATTTTCTTTAAAGCCCTTTGTAACACAAGCCCGAAGACCATTTACATTCCATGAGATAAACTTCATATTATCTTGTTTCCTTTCTTTTAAATCTATTTAACTTTGGGTGCCTCAAGCAATTATTGTTTTATATTCGCATCTTATCAGAGTGCACAAGGTCCATAAACTCCTCGCGTGTTTTCGCTTGATTAAATGCTCCACTGAATGCACTCGTTGTTGTTATAGAGTTTTGTTTCTCTATTCCACGCATCTGCATGCACATGTGCTTCGCCTCAATTACTACCATTGTACCAAGCGGTTGCAGAGTATCTTGAATACAATCCTTTATCTGTTGTGTCAATCTTTCCTGTACTTGGAGACGATGACTGAATATATCTACCACGCGTGCTATCTTGCTTAAGCCTGTTATATGGCCATTAGGAATGTATGCAACGTGCGCTTTTCCGTAGAAAGGGAGCATGTGATGCTCGCACATAGAAAAGAAATCAATGTCTTTTACTATTACCATCTGATTGTATTTCTCTGCAAAAAGTGCATCAGTAAGCACCTTATGAGGGTCTTGAGTATAGCCACGTGTTAACACTTGCATTGCTTTTGCCACACGCGTAGGTGTCTTTTCCAAGCCTTCTCTATCTGGATCCTCACCTAAAAGTTGCAATACATGTCGGTAATGTCCTGCTAAGTCGTCTAGGCCTTCACGAAATTCTATATTTGACTTCATTATTATTCTTGATAAATCGTATAATATTATCTTATAAAAATATGTTGTTCTGCTATTCAGAGAACTTTATTTTGCTATTAAAATAGGAGTATCTTGTAGTTTAATCAGTTCACTTCTCAATTAAATCCAGGACACTCACACCTTTAAACAGATTTATTTTATTATCTGAAATGGCTTCCCCAATTGATTTAAAAGTTTAATCTAATTTTAAATTAAAGCCATTTAGTAATCCATTACATCAGGCTCATTACCAACCACTTTAGATGTTTCTATTGTTACCATAGCTCTAATTACGTTGGCATGGGTAAACCCTTCTTTCTTCAATTTCCTCATAATCTTACGTGCTTCTTCGTAACTTACATAGTTTCCGACCTGGCACATCCAACGAGGAGAATAGAAGTGAACGTATATTGGTTCGGTTTGTAATATCTGTTTAGCCTTCTGTCCCCATCTTTCAGCTTCCTTTCGGGCTTCTCTTGTATTGCCTCCAGAATAGGCTAACACACGAAATCCCCTCACTCTTCTTACGCCTTTCAGCACACGTTTGGTTACTGTTTGTTTAACTATTGTACCATCTATAGGGTCTACAATAGGACGTCTTACCTTCTTGCGCACAAGTTTTGTACGCTGATTAGTAGATGTACTTGCTGATGGTGGGGGTGTTGGCGCTTCGATACGAGGCTCTATTCGTGGGGTAACAGGTAAAGGGACAGTTAGTTTATTCACTGGCGACTGTACCTGAGCTTGCTGTTTTTTCTTATTTGCTTTAGTATTTTTCTTTCCGTTCACCAACGCGTCTATATCCTCACTCTGCGTTACAGTGACAGTACCTTGTGCACCAACAGCTAAACAGCTAAGGAGTGCGACGACCAATATGGCAAGGAATTTCTTCATTTCTTTTGCTTTTATAAAGTCCCCAAGAGCCGCTAATTCTTACGATTAGCGGCTCATAGGACTTTTTGTTTACTTGTTTTTACTTCTTCCAAGCATCAATAATACCCTTGAAATCGTCAGCTTTCAAAGAAGCTCCTCCTATCAAGCCACCATCAATATTTGGTTTTGAGAATAGTTCTGGTGCGTTGCTTGCCTTGCAGCTACCACCATATAAGATGCTTGTTTCGCTTGCAACGTCTTTGCCATACTTCTCTTCTACGATTGAACGAATGTATGCGAGCATCTCTTCAGCTTGGTCAGATGTTGCAGTTTTTCCTGTTCCAATAGCCCAAATTGGCTCGTAAGCAAGAATAATGTTCTTCCAAGCCTCTTCGCTAAGATGGAAAACAGAACCTTCGAGTTCAGCCTTCACCACTTCGTTTTGCTTATTTGCTTCGCGTTCTTCTAATGTTTCGCCGCAGCAGAAGATAACTTTCAAGCCGTTTGCAAGTGCCATTTCTACCTTTTCCTTTAAGATTTCGGCTGTTTCTCCGTAGTATTGACGACGCTCAGAGTGGCCGAGAATAACATATTCTGCACCTGTACTCTTAACCATTGCAGCAGAAACCTCACCAGTGTAGGCACCTTTTTCCTTGTTAGCACAGTCTTCTGCGCCAAGCTTTACCAAGTCCTTATCCAACACATTAGCTACACTTGCCAAATGTATAAAAGGAGTGCAGATTACAACATCGCAGTTAGGTTTGTCTGCCTTTAAAGCGTTATTGATTTCTGTTGCCAATGCAATACCTTCTTGCAGGGTCTCGTTCATCTTCCAGTTACCTGCTACAATTTTCTTTCTCATATGTCTTTTACGTTTTAAAAGTTGATACAGTTTTCGTTTCTGTTCGTTATTAAGAAGCCATTGTTCTTTTTCTTTAATCCACTCTTCTCGTTTCTTTACCCACTTAGTCCAAGCCCAAAAGCGGTCGGCAATAATGAGTAAGATAAGCGGTAACAAGTAGCATAGCACCATTGTAAGTATCTTTTTCCATGTGCTACTCTCTGGTTCGTGCCCTATTGTAAGCAGCGACAGGGGTGCATTCAATTCCTCTACCTTTGGAATATCGTTATGATTCCACTTGTTTATAATTGTTCCTTTGTACAGCAACAAGAGTCCAGGGTTACTTCTTATTACAGTTTTCAGCGTTGTACCATCGGTTGTGTAGAACGGATATTCCGCTCCTGTAATGTCACGCCAGTGCTTTATGCCCTTTTCCGTACTTGCTGTAAGTCCATAGAAGGCGTATCCGTTTTCCTTTGCATACTCGTATATGCTTTCAATATCACCAAAATTCCTGTCTTGTGCTACTTCGAGCAAAGGTGAAATCAGTAAGAATGTATAGCCATCTTTGTTTAATATCTGTTCGGTAAGGTCCTCATCGGTCTTCGAGTTGGTTATAGAGAAGTCGTGAATAGGTGGCTCATAGCCTTGTTCTACTACTTCTTGCTTAGTATCTACAAACACCCATGTGCTGTCATCGTACGGATAATTGTTTTCGTCGAACTCTTTCTGAACGCCGTCTTTGGTGCATATAAAGGTGGTTTTATACTTTGTTTGCTTTGCTCCTTTGGGTATTTGCATTCCTTTCCATATATTTTGTCCGATGTAATATGGGCGGAAATCGAACAGCGGTAAGTGGTAAAGGCTCAGCAACGACACTACAATAATGAACGCCATAGTGAAGTAGGTAGCTATCCATTGGTTAGTTTTTGAGATAAACCGCACTTGATAAAGTGGCCATCGCATAACAACCACGACTGCTGCAAGCAGCACCAAGTTCTTGATAAATGTCTGACTGTTTGTCAAATGTATCGCATCGCCAAAACAACCGCAGTCTTGTATAGGATTACTAATTGTGAGCCAAAGCGTTACGATGGTCATTCCAAGCATCAGCACGAACGACAACTTACTTACTAAATGGCGACGAATGGCCAGCAACAACAAGATACCCAGCGTAAACTCTATACCTGAAAGCGAGATAGATAGAATGAGTTGTACCCATTCAGGCACCTTTCCCGCCATGCCCAAGGCTGTAAGATAGTCGCCTATTTTGTATTGCGAACCGAGAGGGTCTATGGCTTTTACGAAACCAGAGAAGATAAACGTTGCGGCAAGCAACAAGCGGCAGATGTTTACTAAAAACGATTTCAGTTTACTCATTATGCAATTTTATTGCTCCAAATACAGCGTAAACGATGATATCCATGTAGTTAGCATCAATGCCTTCGCTCACCAATGTTTGTCCGCACAGGTTTTCTATCTCCTTTACACGCTCTATTTTGGTAAGAATAAAGTCCGTGTAGCTGCTCACACGCATATCGCGCCATGCTTCACCATAGTCGTGATTCTTCTTCAACATCAGCTCGTATGTAGCTTTTGCATGCTTCTCGTAGAGTGCCATTGCCTCTTCGGGCGTTATGTCCACAGTGTCTACAAACGGACGTTCAAGCTGTATAAGTCCTATGATTCCATAGTTGATAAGAGCTATAAACTCTTGTCGAACACTCTCTCCAACACGATTTTCGCCCGTTATTTCTATCGAACGAATACGCTTAGCCTTTATAAAGAGCTGGTCGGTAAGCGACGATGGGCGCAGAATACGCCACGATGCGCCATAGTCGTGCAGCTTCTTAGAGAAGAGCGACTGGCATTCGGTTAGAACTTCTTTAAACTCCTGTTCGGTCTTGGTCATCTGTTCTGACATAATGGATTTCTTATTTACAATGCAAAAATACTGAAAATATACGAACTGGCAAAATCATTCTTATAATAATATATAAGCAACCAATATCCCTTCTTTACACTGCAACATAATTTAAAGCTAATGAAGATAAATTCAAAGTAGCATACAAGGGTTGTTAACGAGCTGATAGATTGTTCTAAATTTCGGTATTCAATATGTCGATTTATATGGTTTTGCTGGGTATAGGTATAGCTACAAGAGAACGCTCTATAATATACTGATTATCAATTGTTTAAAAACAGAGTTGCAATATAGCTTGTTTTGCAACGCAAAAGTGCCTGTTTTAGCGTGCAATAGTGCCTGTTTTGCAACGTAAAACAAGCACTATTACATTTCAATTGTACTTCTCTTGATTTTCGATAGTATTTTTTCGGTTTATCGACAGTTGCGAATTGGTCTATTTTTCCTATATTTTTCGTGGCGTAAAATAAGAACGTCGGCACTACGATTAAGACCTTTTTATTGGGCGGTCTTAAGTCGTAGTACCGACGTTTCTATTGTTTTAAAGTATCGTAAATATTAGTCTTTCACAGCCTTTTGCTTCTTCCACTCTATAAAGAGGGCCGCACAAATAGCGAGAAGAAGGGCTACAAGTGCCACGTAGGCAATGGTTTCGGTGGTGCTAATGCTTGATGGGTGGAAGTCTAACACTACTTCGTGCTTACCAGCTTTCACATTTAGGGCACGCAAAATATAGTTTACGCGGCCAAGTTCGGCAGGCTGTCCATCAATGGTAGCGGTCCAACCAGGATAGTATATCTCTGAGAATACAACCACTCCGCCCTTTGCTGAGTTTATTGTATAGGTTAAACTATTGGGCTCATACTTAGTTAGTACGACACTTGCAGTAGAGTCGTTGGCTGCAGTTTGACCGAGTACAGCTTCAAACTTCTTGTCGGCTACGGCTTCGTGACTAACGTCTATCTTGCCTACTTCGGCGTATTCAGCATTTGCATCGGCTACGTAGGTAAGCTTATCTACGAACCAACCATTGCCTTGTGCATACGGATTCTGAATAGAAGTGGTAGCATTACCCTGCAAAGGAACAACAAAGTACTTGGCATTGAGCATATTCAGCACTGGGAAAAGCTTTCTTCCATCTACTTCAGACATCACTCCTCCCTTGCTTACAATGGCTTGCATGCCTGCTTGCATCTCCGGTGCGATGTACTTATCAATCATTTCTTGATAGCGACGGAGCTTGGCTGGATGATAGCCACCAATGCTCTTATGGAAGTAAGATGTAGTATTTTCGTTGAAAGCGCCCGACGAGAAGTTCAGCACACGATATGATAAAGACTTGTCTTTCAATATTTCTATATCAGTTGCAGTTGCTTCTTGTGGTGTGTCGCGCTCGCTCTTAGGAACAAACATCTCGTCGTTTAAGTAGCGTTTGTCTACTTGCCAAAGGTCTATCAAACAGAGAGCTGAGATTCCAACAATAAGATAGATGGCCTTAATCTTCTGTGCTTTAAAGAGCAAAAGCATGGCAACACCAATGATTATAACGATGATTGAACGCCAAGCATCAGCACTTACCATTGCAGCACGCATAGTTGCAATGCTCGAAAGCATCATATTCTGAACGTCAGGTGTCATTCCTTGAATGCCTGAAAGCATCTGACGCTCTTGCTCTGATATGAAAGGTCCCATCATACTTGGCATCAATGCCATTACGAGAGCGACTCCTGCGGTAAGCGCAAGACTGGTATAAACGAACTTCATGTTCTTTGTCAGCACCGTCGGTTCGTCCACAATGCGCTTCAATGCAAGGGCTGCGAGCAACGGAATTGTAAACTCTGCTATTACCAATATGCTGGCTACGGTGCGGAATTTAGCATACATCGGCACATAGTCAAGGAAGAAATTGGTGAAGCCCATGAAGTTATGTCCCCACGAAAGCAGTACGGAAAGAATGGTTGCTGCCAACAATGCCCACTTCAACGGAGTCTTAACAATGAACAAACCCAGCACAAAGAGGAAGAGAACGAAGGCTCCTACATATACAGGACCGCTCGTACCTGGCTGTGTTCCAAAGTATTGAGGTACAGCTTCGTATAGTTGCGGCAACATATTTTGTACTTCGGGATTGGCTTTTGCCATTGCTGTTGAATTCTGACTCAACGGAACACTTGCACCGCCCTTGGCATCTGGCACAAGCAGCGTCAGGGTTTCGTCTACTCCATAGCTCCATTGTGTAATGTAATCACGGTCGAGTCCCGAACTGGTTTGGTTGGCACTATTAGCTTTTGTCAGTTCGCTCTTGCCGCGCATACTTTCTTTTTGGTATTCCCAAGTATGGTATAGGTTCGAAATATTGATGGTTATACCTATCAATCCAGCTGCTATGAGTACGCCAGAAGCCTTCAGGAAGTGTTGCAAACGCTTTTCGCGAATGGCTTGTACAAGATAGGCTATTACCATAAACAACACTATGAAGAGGTAATAGTAGGTCATTTGCACGTGATTGGCCTTTACTTCGAAGGCTGTAAACACAGCTGTTACGATGAAACCCCACAGATATTTGCCTCGATAAGCCAAGACTACACCTCCTATCATCGGCGGGAGATAAGCTAAAGCCATTACCTTCCAAAGGTGGCCTGCAGCGATAATAATAAGGAAATAGGAAGAAAATGCCCACAGAATACTGCCTAAGGCTGCCAACGATTGGCGGAAATTAAACGCACGAAGCAGGATATAGAAGCCCAAGAGATAGGCAAAGAGGAACCAAACATAGTCGGGTAACCAAAGATGATAGGCTGCCATAACTGCCGAAAGTCCATCGGTGGAACTGTACGCAGGCGATATTTGGTAGGTCGGCATACCGCTGAAAAGCGAGTTTGTCCATCGTGTTACCTCGCCAGTACGTTGTTCGTACTCGGTAAGTTCCTGTCCCATGCCCACGCCTGCTTGCGAATCGTGGCGGAAAAGTATCTTTCCTTGCGATACAGGCACTAAAAAATAAGCAAAAGAGATTACTGCAAAGAGTGCGATAACAATCGCATCGGGCAGACATTTCTTCAAAGTATTCATATCAATTTCTATTTAATTCTTACGTGATATGCGTGCAAAGATACAAAAAACTCATTACTTACAACTGCCTGCTACTAACTTTTTAGTACCTTTGCAGTATGAAAATAGGAATTATTGTGGCAATGGACAAGGAGTTTACACAGCTCAAGTCTATTCTCGAACATACGGAAACGGTGTGTCGCAACCACAAGGAGTTTGTGCTTGGAAAGGTTGGCGACAAGGAAATAGTGTTGCAGAAGTGTGGCATTGGTAAGGTAAACTCTGCCATTGGGGCGGTGGAAATGATTAACAACTATAAGCCCGACCTCGTTGTTTCGAGCGGTTGTGCGGGCGGAGCAGACACTACGCTGAACGTTATGGACGTAGTTGTGGCGACAGAATGTGTCTATCACGACGTTTCTTGCGGCAGCGAAGCTGTCAAAGGACAGGTTATGGGCATGCCTGCACGCTATGTATCGCCTGCAGAATTGGTAGAAAAGGCACTCTCACTGAACGATACGAAGGACGGAAACGACTTCACCATCAAGGCTGGACTTACGGTCAGTGGCGACTATTTCGTTACAACAAAAGAGAAAATGCAGTCTATCATGAACGATTTTCCAGAAGCAACGGCAGTCGATATGGAGAGTTGTTCTATCGCACAGGTATGCTATGTATATGGAGTACCTTTTGTTTCGTTCCGTGTCATCAGCGATATTCCACTCAAAGATACCGATGCGAGTATGTATTATGACTTCTGGAGCAAGGTTGCTGAAGGTAGTTTCGAGGTTACAAAGCATTTTATCAACACACTTTAAACACAACATTATTATGGACAAGATACCTTCTTTCACCATCGACCACGACCGTTTGCTGCGTGGTATCTACGTCAGCCGACAGGATTTTATAGGCAACGAAGTAGTAACCACCTTTGATATACGTATGAAAGAGCCTAACCGAGAACCTGCTTTGCACATCGGTGCACTCCATACCATAGAACATTTGGCGGCAACCTACCTGCGAAACGATAGCGAATGGAAAGAACGTGTGGTTTATTGGGGACCTATGGGTTGCCTGACGGGCAACTATTTGATTCTAAAAGGCAACCTAAATTCGGCAGAGATAGTAGACCTTATGCGCCGCACCTTCGAGTTTGTCGCTTCGTTCGAGGGCGAAATACCGGGCGCGGCACCCAAAGATTGCGGCAACTATCTGCTTCACGACCTACCGATGGCGCGCTGGGAAAGTCGCAAATTCGTAGACGAGGTATTGAATAAGATTACCGAAGACAACCTAATCTATCCGTTCCGCGAAGAATAATAAGAAAGAAAACACTTTTACATTCCAAATTGTTGTGATTCTTAAAAAAAAGAATTATATTTGCAACTAAACGGAAAGGTATCGTTTACCACTGACAAAAGCGTTCATAAACATTGCCCCCGTTCCGTCCCATTGTATGAGGCAAACGGGGGTAATTTGTCTAACTAATTATAAAAAAATACGACTATGAAACCAAAACTACTTTTCTCATTGTTTGCCATAGCAATAATGCTGATGGCAGCACTACCGACGCAGGCACAAAAGAACGAAGCGTATGTCGTAGTAAGCGACGACGGCGCAACGCTCACGTTCTATTACGACGCACAGAAATCAAGCCGAACGGGTACGGTGTATGGTATCAAGGAAACTCGATACCAAGGCAGATGCCCAGCTTGGGCAGGAGTTCCCGAAGCTAATAATACATGGACTACTACGGTCGTGTTCGATACATCGTTCAAGAACTACCGCCCGACAACCACCCGTTGTTGGTTTGGCGATTGCAGAGCCTTGAAGAATATCACGGGTTGGGAAAATCTCAATACGTCTGAAGTAACCAACATGGGCGATACGTTCTCCGGCTGCACTTCCTTGACATCACTCAATTTGTCGAAGTTCAATACGGAAAACGTAACCAATATGCAACGTATGTTCATGCACTGCATTGCTCTGACCGCGCTCGACCTATCGAGTTTCAACACAAAGAACGTAACCAACATGAGTCACATGTTCTTCAATTGCAAAGCACTGTCTTCGCTCAATCTTTCAAGTTTTAACACAAAGAACGTAAGAAATATGAACAGTATGTTCTCTGTCTGCGCCAATATGACCTCGATTAATGTCTCGAACTTCAACACTGAGAACGTAACCGATATGGAAGAGATGTTCATGAGTTGCACCAAACTGACATCGCTCAATCTTTCAAACTTCAATACAGCAAAAGTTACCCGTATGGGCAATATGTTCAGGGCTTGCTCAAACCTAACTGCACTTGACCTTTCGAGCTTCAATACGGCAAATACAATAAACATGGGAGAGATGTTCCATGAATGTCAAAATCTGACTTCGCTCAACCTATCAAGCTTTAACACAACTAACGTAACTAGTATGGCAAATATGTTTCGTGGTTGCAGCAGTCTGAAATCGCTTGACTTATCAAACTTCAACACGGCTAAAGTTGGTTTTATGGATAATATGTTTGACGGATGCATCAGTCTGACCACCCTCAACATTTCGAGTTTCAATACAAAGGAAGTAATCCATATGTGGAGTATGTTTCGGAACTGCAAGAAACTGACTTCGCTCGACCTGACAAATTTCAATACGAAAGGTACAGTGTCGTTCAGCGAAATGTTCAGTCATTGCGAGTCTCTGACCACCATTTACTGCAATGATGCATGGAATTGCAGCACTACAAAGGATATGTTCAGCTTCTGCGAGAAACTCAAAGGTGCAGTGGCATACGACAAGAACAAAACCGATGGGTCGATGGCAAACCCCGATACGGGATATTTCACAAGAAAAACACCATCGGGAATTTCGGCAGGCATGTCATCGAACAACGCTACCGTAAGAACTATTTACTCTGTCAATGGCAAGAAACAGAAGGAATTGCAGCGTGGAGTAAATATCGTTCGTATGAGCGACGGCACAATACGCAAGGTTATAAAATAAGAAACAAGAGACAAGTAACGGAACAACACCGTTTGTCGTAACGGAGTTATGGCATTCATCGCAACGAAGTTACGACCAACAGAGCAACATAGTTACGACGATTGGAGCAACTCCGTTACGGCAAAAGCCTCTATTCGGCAACTGTTTCAATGGTTTCCAAACACAGAGAAACAAAGCGAAGATATAGTTTAGACAATACAACAAACCGCCTTGACAGCTCTGTCAAGGCGGTTTGTTGTTAATGTGCGTTCGGTATAAGAAAGCGGTTCAAGTAGGCATCTCTTAGGTATTTTTGGCATTCTTCTCTAATAGAATAATGAGAGTTTTTAGGTTTAACTTTGTAAAGATAATTCCGTTAAAAAGTGATAACTGCGCTTTGACATTGCGAAAGCGGCTGTTTTGCGATGCAAAACCTACGCTTTTACCGTGCAAAACAGCCGCTTTTGGAATGCAAAACAATAGGTTTTGTAATATACTGATGCATAGAGTGTTATGCAATAATTACACCTGTGAAAAATATTTACACTCTTATTATCTTCTTTTCGCTCATAAAATAACGTGAGTTCGATGTAAGAATTTAAGGAGAAAGATACTTCACTTCTTTCTGATTATCAGCATATCAAATCATAATCAATTCTTTCTTGGTATTGCCTTGATAAATAATATACTGCTTAATTCTTACATCAAACTCACGTTTCTTATTGTTTCCTTTTACAAATTAAACTTATATCCTACCGAAACGGTAATGATTTTGTTTTTGCTATCGCTTAAATCGTGGTTGTAAACCTTTGAAAGTCCGATGTTGTAGCGAGCCGTCAGCATCACGTTTTCATATTCGTAGCTTATACCAACAGGTATGGCAAAGGCGGTTTTCTTGAACGAAGTCTTCATATCACCTTCACTAACTTCAGTCTTATCGTACTTTATTCCACCCTTTCCGTCCGTTTCATAGCCTTGCGTTTCAGTGTGCCATGTAGCCTTTGTAAGAAAAGAAGGCTGACAACCAACCGAGAACGACAAGCCTTTCGATACATAAACGTGGGCAAGCAACGGAACATCAACATAGCCAAGATTGAAATATGAATCGTGGAAAACGGTGCCACTCCTTGCTGACAGGTCGGCAGGTACGTCCTCAAAGTTGCAACCTGCCTGTGTATAAGCAACACCACCAGACAACGCCAACTTATCTGTTAGTTGGTAATACACATCTGCACCGCCCGAGAAACCTATCCTCGTCTGCGAATGCGAAATTCTGTTATCTGCAACACCGATAGCTTCATTGGTTAGATTAGCAAAGCTAACACCGACGTGTGGTACCACCGACCACGTTCCCCACTTAGGTTGTGCCTGTACTGCGAATACAGAAAGCACAAATAAAGATAATAAAAAAAGTCGTCTCATAAGTATGTTTTGTTTTACTTATAAAACGACTTTTTCACCTTATTATTATATTATAGGCAGACTTTTTCAGCTCTATTATTGAAAAGGCGACGATATATAAGACTGCGTTTAGTCCTTGCTTTCACGCTTACGTTCAAGGTGGTCGAGCAGTATCTTGCGCATACGAATGCTCTTCGGCGTTACTTCAATATACTCATCTACCTTTATATATTCTATACACTCTTCAAGACTCATCTCTACTTTCGGTATCACACGTGCCTTATCATCAGAGCCCGACGCACGCACATTGGTAAGCTGCTTTGCTTTCGTTACGTTTATAACCAAGTCGTTGTCGTGTACGTGTTCTCCAACAACCTGCCCACCATATACTTCTTCTCCCGGGTCGATGAAGAACTTACCACGATCTTGCAACTTGTCGATAGAGTAAGCGTATGCCGTTCCATTCTCCATAGCAATCATAGATCCATTGATACGACGTGTGATTTCGCCCTTAAACGGCTGATATTCCTTGAAACGGTGCGCCATAATCGCCTCGCCCTGACTCGCAGTAAGCACGTTTGTGCGGAGTCCCATTATACCACGAGAAGGTATTTCAAACATAATGTTCACACGATCGCCCTCGGTATCCATACTCAAAAGTTCGCCCTTGCGACGCGTTACCATATCAATCATCTTGCTTGAGAACTCGTCGGGAACGTTAATCGTAAGTTCTTCGATAGGCTCGCAACGCTGTCCGTCTATCTCCTTATATATTACTTGTGGCTGTCCCACCTGCAATTCATAACCCTCACGACGCATTGTCTCTACCAAAACCGATAGGTGTAAAACGCCGCGGCCACTCACCAACCACTTATCCATGGCTCCTTCAACGAGCGAAACACGCAAGGCGAGGTTCTTTTCAAGCTCTTTTTCAAGGCGTTCGTTTATGTGTCGCGACGTACAGAACTTACCTTCCTTTCCAAAGAAAGGCGAATCGTTAATAGTAAAGAGCATACTCATGGTTGGTTCGTCCACTGCAATGGGTGGCAAAGCCTCTGGATTGTCGTAGTCGGCAATGGTATCGCCAATCTCAAAATGCTCCAATCCGATGATAGCACATATATCTCCAGAGTCTACAGCATCGGTCTTGCGGTGCGTCATACCCTCGAAGGTGTGCAGTTCCTTAATCTTTGTGCGTTCCTTGCTGCCGTCTCTATGGCAAATCGTAATATTCTGACCGTCTTTCAATGTACCACGATGCACACGACCGACAGCAATTCGGCCCGTATAGCTTGAGAAGTCTAACGACGTTATAAGCATCTGCGGTGTACCTTCCAACTGACGTGGTGCTGGAATAGCCTTAACAATTAAGTCTAAAAGGTAGTCTATATTTTCTGTTTGTTCGTTCCAGCTTGCGCTCATCCAGCCGTTCTTTGCTGATCCATAGACTACGGGGAAGTCCAATTGTTCCTCTGTAGCATTTAAATCGCACATAAGGTCGAACACCATCTCGTACACTTCTTCCGGTCTACAATTAGGTTTGTCCACCTTATTAACTACCACCACCGGCTTCAAACCCAGCTGTAGAGCCTTCTGAAGCACAAAGCGCGTCTGCGGCATAGGCCCTTCGAAAGCGTCAACCAGCAGCAAACAGCCGTCCGCCATATTCAATACGCGTTCAACTTCGCCTCCGAAATCGGAGTGACCCGGTGTATCAAGAATATTTATTTTAGTATCTTTCCAATTGATACTTACGTTTTTGCTAAGAATTGTTATCCCCCGTTCACGCTCCAAGTCATTGGAGTCTAATACTTCGTCGCTGTTATTTTGTCCATCACGGAATAGTTTTCCAGCGAGCATCATCTTGTCTACCAACGTTGTTTTACCGTGGTCTACGTGCGCAATTACTGCGATATTTCTTATATCTTGCATTTATTATGTCTTAATTCCTTAGTAAAATGTGCGTGCAAAAGTACAAATAATAATCGTAAAAGTATTGTGGAATAAATAAAATGTTGTAACTTTGCACCGCATTTTCGGAAATACCGATGCATTTGACATTGTGAACCGTTTCGATTAAGGCGGCTTTTAACAATAGAAAGATGTAATTGCAAACAACATTAATCAACAATTATTATGTATTTAAGTAAAGAAAAGAAAGAAGAGATCTTCGGCCAATACGGCAAAGCACAGAAGGTAGAAGACACTGGTTCAGCTGAAAGTCAGATTGCATTGTTTACCTATCGCATCAAGCACTTGACTGAACACGTTAAGAAGAACCGCAAGGACTTCGTTACAACTCGTTCTCTTACTCGTCTTGTAGGTAAGCGTCGTGCGCTTCTTGACTATTTGTACGAACGCGATATTGAGCGCTATCGTGCTATCGTTAAGACTCTTGGTCTTCGTAAGTAAGATTTCGGAAAGCATACAAATCCCCACAAACATCATTTGTTTGTGGGGATTTTTTTTATTCAAACAAGTAATAAGTCATTGCACCTACATTATTCTTTCTCCTTTTTCATTACTGTTTGGGGTTAATACACAATCGCAATTTCCACAACACATCAATACTTCTGAAAAACTCCCCTTGCTCTATCCCTATTCAAAAAAGACAGCATTGCTTTCAGTTTTCTTTCATATATATAAACTCTTATTATTCAGATAATTATCAAACGATATTGATTAAATCTATTTCTGTATAGATAAAGTCGATTGGTAGCTATGTAGAAAAGGCTTAACTTTGCATCAGAAAACAAACAAAATAATAATAAATAAAAAGAAAAGAGTATGAAGAATTTAGAATTTATCGGTTTAGAAGAGAGTAAAGTAAGTAAGGTTAGAGAAGCACTTGCAAAGTTGTTAGCAGATTTCCAAATCTATTATACCAACTTGCGCAATCTTCATTGGAACGTGAAAGGACATAGTTTCTTCATTATGCATGCTAAATATGAAGAGATGTATAATAGCGCTGCTGAACAAGTAGACGAGATTGCAGAGCGCATTTTGCAGCTGGGCGGTACTCCAGAAAGTAAGTTTAGCGAATATTTAAAGATTGCAACGATTAAGGAACTCGGCAAGGTTGAATGTGGAAAAGAGGCAATTGAGCTTATCTTAGGATACTTCAAGAATCTCATTGCACAGGAACGTGCACTCATAGCATTGGCTGGCGAGGCTAACGATGACGTTACTGCAGACCTCATGACAGGTTACATCGCAGCACAAGAGAAGACTGTTTGGATGCTCCTTGCTTTTGCTGAACACCACCATAAGAGTGAATGTGGTTGCGAAGTTAAGTAAGCAACGGTCATAAAGATTTAATTTTCAAGAGAATGTATCTATTCAGGTGCATTCTCTTTTTTGTTATATGGTAGCATCGAATCTTTGTTTTTTTATCTTTACCTTTGCATTTTAAAACTATCAGACAAGTAATACTGGGTATAAAATGAAGACTCTTAAAACAATAATTTCCATGCTTTTCCTGCTCTGTTGGCTGGGTGCTAAGGCTCAAATAGCTGTGTCAGTAGCAACAGAAGTAAACGATCGGAACATTAAAAAAGATGAGAAAACAGGGAAATTTGCGCTTTACACATCGGAAGGCAAACGACTTTTAAATGATCTTGATAGCATTAAACGCATACAAAGCAGCTTGTTTATCATTACTAAAAACAAGCTGAAAGGAGTTTACAGCGGCAAGGGAGTGGAAGTTATACCAATGAAATACAACAGAATGGAGGCTTTTGGCAATTTCTTTTGGAAGGTTTTTCTGAATGGAAAACAAGGTATTTATACCTTTGATGGAAAGAAAGTGCTGCCTACAAAATACGAAGAAATTATCTATTTGTACAGAGATTGGAACTTAGACCCCGACTTTGTTGTGAAAGAAAAGGGCAAATATGGTATGTTTAATGCTAAAGGCGACTGTATGATACAGCCAGAATACGATGAAGTAAAGTATGCTGACCAACACCAAATCTTCATTAAAGGTAACGAAAAAGGCTATCTCATGAAGCACAAACAGACGCTAATAAAAGGTATTACAATAAAAGATAAGATAACCAACTGGATAAAACAAAATGGTGATTCTAAGAGCATAAATTATTTTATATTTGAAGATAAGAACGGAAAAAATGGTTTGTTAGACATTGAAGGCAATGTATTGATAAGTCCACAATACGAAAGTATGGCTCCATACTACAATATTTCGAGTGGCACAACTGATTATCTTGTTGTGCAACATAACTCGCTCTATGGAGTAATCAGTCTTTCTAACGAGGTCATAACCCCACTTAAATATAAATCGTATTCAAACATTTACATACGCGACCATATTACTTTAGAAGACGAAGAGGGGTATATGCTTTACTCACTGAAAGACAACAGCATTTTTCATTCGCTGCATTTCGACCATATAAGAGAGTCGAGCGGTCCGTATGCCTTAATTAAAAAGGAAGGGAAAGCTGCCTTTTTAAATAAAGTAACACTTGAGTTGGTCTTTCCTTTTAAATATGAAGACATTTCAGAATCGACCGAAGACAGTCTTTTTACAGTAAGTCTGAATGGGAAATATGGTCTTGTTGACAAAAACGATAAGGTGTTTATTCCTTGCATATACGACGAGCCGCTGTACCCTTCGTGTGGAAATAAGTTTGTTGTAAAGAAAGATTATCAATATGGTATCGTTAATTTAAAGAACGAAATCATCTATGGTATGATTCCCCACCCTATTATTGCTTACAGCGATTCTTTCCAAATTATGGACATAAGCAGAAACAATCCTGAATTAGATTGCAACTTAAAGGAAATAAAAAGGGAATAATAAAAGCCGTATTCTAAATCCTGTCAAGGCATAATAATTGTACTTCAATGTAACTGAATATATCTTCTTTTTACTTCAAAATAGCCGTCTAACTATCAAATACAGCCGCTACTGTTTGTAAAGAAAAATACAAGTACAAAACGATGATTATTGTTTTGTATTGCAATAGTACCTGTTTTGCGATGCAATATAGCTTGTTTTGCTCGACAAAAGTGCCTGTTTTACAACGCAAAACAGACACTATTACAAGACACTGATAATAAGAATGTTACACAAGAATATCATTCCTGCAAAATCTTTACATTTTTACCGGCTTTTCTTCGCCCTTAAATTAGGTTAATATCATTAAGGTTTTACTATCTTTACTAAATGCATATGTATAGTAAAGCAACATATCTTCCATATAAAAAGAAACTGTATTAAGTCGTATTATTCACTTAACACAGTTTCTTTGGGTTATGTTTCTTACCCTATTTTATTGAGGGTAAACGAATTACATATTAAGTAATTGCTGATATTGGCTATCGGTTAAAATCTTCTTTAAATCTTCAAGGTAAGCTGAATGCTTTGCCATCATCTCTTTTGCGTGCTCTGAATGCATTGCCATTTTCTGCTTATCGCATTTAGCACCCTCACTCTTGCAGTTTGCTTTGCCTTGTTTTGTCGCATTGGTTAGCTTCGCCTTTCTTGCATTCGCCTTCCATCTTCTTGCTTTGAGCATCTGACTGCTTGCATTGTCCTTCGGCTTTCTTGCATTCGCCATCTACTTTCTTACAATGTCCTTCAGCCATTTTGCAATGACCTTCAGCTTTCTTGCAATGGATATTTCCATGCGGAGAAGCCAGTAAATCAGCGTACTTTGTGTTAAGTTCTAAAAGGTCTTTAGTCTGACTTTCAGTAAGATTTAAGTCCTTTACAAGCTTATCTGTAAATGTCTTTGGGTCTACTTTCTTAGCCCCTTCAGGGCAATCGTTCACTATATTGTTGCTGTTTGATGCTACCATAGTAGCTGGTGCAAGGGTCAAAATACCCATTGCCAAGAATCCTAAAAATAGTTTCTTCATGTTCGTTTAATGTTTATTGCTTTATTTTATTTATACTATCTAAATATTTTCTTATGATTTATCAGAGTCAAAAATACTGATTTTTTAACCAAATATAAAGGTACTCTTTCTATCTTAGTCCTCCCTTAAAAACAATATTTCAGCATAAAGCTTGTATTGACAAGCTCTA
>NZ_JABZSJ010000019.1:0-39082 GCF_015262605.1 Prevotella aurantiaca
TTACAGGATAATATACTATGAATCAGAGGAATATTAGGTTTTTAAGGGGGGACTATATAACTACACGATAAAAAAAATAATAAATAGCAACATGTATTCAAGATGAAAACCTTAGGTGTTACTTTATCAACATAGAAATCCTATATAGAAATCGCAAACATGAAGTAAACGTTGCCCATTAATTATAACGACCACTAATTTTCAATACAAATCTACAATTTTTAGCAAATTTAGGAGATTAAAAATACAATTCAAAATATTACAACATACTTTTATTTGAATTTCTTTATATATAGTAAAAAATAACTACATGGGTATTTATATCTTCTATTTCCTATTGTAAAACTTTCTCTTCATTCGGCAAACTAAATATATCTAAAATAGTTCAATTTTGTAAACTAAATTCTTGTGAGAACAAGGCATAACATTTTTATGTTGCAATACAGGCTCTTTTGCAACCCAATAGTACCTGTTTTGCACGCTTAAACAGGCTGTTTTACAACGCAAAACAACCCGTCTTATAACTCATTGACAATAAAATAGTTACAAAATAAAAGCTTTATGAAAAAATATAAACAATATTTTAATCATGGTTTAGTCTACGTTTTCTACAGAAACCCATTCTACACAATGGTTACAAAGCTTCACTAAAAGATGATTAAGACAAATTGAAAGGAAAAAGAAAATGCCCAACGCTTCGCAGCGACGGGCACTCAACCTCAATAGGTATTAGTCATTTAAGGTAAAAAGATTGTATTCAGGATAACGAGTGCAAAGTTATATTAATTTTCGAAACCCACCAAATTTTTCTTTAATTATTTTTCAAAAACATACAATATTAACATTAAAACGCTTTAATAATTATACAGAAAAAGTAACGCACAAAGCCTTATAGTAAGCGAATTACATTATTTAGTAATTAAAAATTATCTATAAGAAGAAAAAAATAGCTATCTTTGCAGAAGAAACATTATAAGCTTATGAATACAATAGAAAGTAACACGAACGAAGAGAGGCGTAGTTTGAGCTTTGTAGAACAATTAGTTGAAGAGGATATAGCCGAAGGAAAGAATGGCGGACGTATACAAACTCGCTTCCCGCCAGAGCCTAATGGATATTTACATATAGGACACGCAAAAGCTATCTGCATGGATTTTGGCGTGGCAGAAAAATATAACGGCATCTGCAACCTACGTTTCGACGATACTAACCCGTCAAAAGAAAAAAACGAATATGTAGAAAATATTCTACACGATATTAGCTGGTTAGGCTTTAAATGGGGAAATATATATTATGCAAGCGACTATTTTGAAAAGCTTTGGGATTTTGCGATATGGCTAATTAAGAAAGGACTAGCATACGTTGACGAACAAAACTCTGAACAAATAGCTGCACAGAAAGGAACGCCAACCGAGCCTGGCACTCCATCTCCCTACAGGGATCGTCCAATAGAGGAAAGTCTTAAACTCTTTAACAAGATGAATACTCCTGACGCTACCGAGGGAAGCATGGTACTACGCGCTAAATTGGATATGGCAAACCCTAATATGCACTTCCGCGACCCTATCATGTATCGTATTATACATACGCCACACCATCGTACGGGCACGAAATGGAATTGCTATCCAATGTACGACTTTGCACACGGACAGAGCGACTATTTTGAAAAAGTAACTCACTCTATTTGTACATTAGAGTTTGTTCCTCACCGACCTCTCTACGACAAGTTCATCGATTTCCTAAAGGAATCAGATAATACAGCTGATGCTCTAAATGATAATCGTCCACGACAGATTGAGTTTAACCGCTTGAATCTGACCTATACCGTGATGTCGAAGCGTAAACTACATACACTTGTAGATGAAAAACTTGTAAGTGGTTGGGACGATCCACGCATGCCTACACTCTGTGGAATGCGCCGCCGTGGTTATTCTCCAGAATCTCTCCGTGCTTTCATCGACTCCATTGGGTATACTAAGTTCGACGCTTTAAACGACATGGCATTGCTTGAAGCTGCTGTGCGTAACGATTTGAATAAGAAAGCAACACGTGTAAGTGCTGTGCTCGACCCTGTGAAGTTGGTTATAACCAATTATCCTGAAGGTCAGACCGAGGAAATGGAAAGCATCAACAACCCCGAAAACGAGGCAGAAGGCGTACACACGATAACCTTCTCTAAGAATTTATGGATAGAACGTACCGACTTTATGGAGGACGCACCTAAGAAGTTCTTCCGCATGACACCTGGTAAAGAAGTTCGCTTAAAGAGTGCATACATTGTTAGATGCACTGGCTGCACGAAAGATAAGCAAGGAAATATCATAGAAATTCAGGCAGAATACGACCCAACAAGTAAGAGCGGATTAGAAGGTGCAAATCGTAAAGTAAAGGGAACATTACATTGGGTAAGTGCAGATTATTGCCTAAAAGCTGAAGTGCGTGAATATGACAGACTCTTCAATATAGAAAACCCATCTGCAGATGAACGCGATTTTAGAGAACTTCTAAACCCTGACAGTTTGAAGATTTACAACAATTGTTACGTTGAAAAGTATTTGTTGGAAAAGAAATCAGGCGATTACTTGCAGTTCCAACGTACAGGTTACTTTATGCTTGACCCTGACTCAACGGCCGAAAAACTAGTTTTCAACAAAACTGTTGGTCTCAAGGATGCATGGGCTAAAACACAAAATAAAGGATAAAGGATATTGAACGAATATTTTAAAAGCAATAAATTTAAACATATTCTTCATGAATACGAAGAACTATGTAAAGAAAATAGCGGCAGATTCCTTGACTCTGAGGAACTTGCCGATATTGCTGAATATTATCATCTGATAGGAAAAGAAGAAGAAGCAAGGGTAGCTGCAACATATGCAACAAATGTCTTTCCAGGTGCTACTGCTCCGCTTTGTTTCCTTGCTCGCACTGCACTATTTATAGACAAGGACTTTGTGAAGGCTAAACAATTCGCAGAGGATATTATAGATAAAGAGGATTTAGACTATTATTATCTGATAGCGGAGATATTGATGGTGCAAAATAAAAATGAAGAGACAGATAAGTATCTTTCAGAATGTTTTCGTAGAGTTGCAGAAGATGAACAACAAGACTATATTTTTGATGTTGCTTCTCTCTACTATGACTATGGCTTGGCAGAACTTGCACAGAAATGGCTTAGTCTATATGAAGATATTGAAACACAGGAGTATAAGGAACTGAAAGCCAAGATTCTGCTATGGATAGGAAAAAGTAACGAAAGTGAGGAGGTGTTGAACGAACTTATAGATAGCAACCCCTACTCTACAATTTATTGGAACGAATTAGCAGAATGTCATTTCATTCGTGGTGAGCATAATAAATCCATTACAGCAAGTGAATATTCTTTAGCTATCAATCCGGAAGATGAAGATGCTCTCTTAAACAAAGCAAATGCATTATATTGTATAGGAAATAGTAGCGAAGCAATAAACTATTATAAGCGTTTTCAGAAAGTTGCAACTGGAACTAGAAAGAACTTCGCTAATATTACAATTGCAGACATTTATCTAAGCCAACAAAAGATAGAGCAAGCTATTCAATACTTCACTAAAGCCATAGAAAACTCAGAGGCAAAAGAAGAAACATATATACAAATGGCTATCTCTTTAATGGGGAATGGATATATAAAAGATGCTTATCAAATGTTTTCAAATAATCTGAAGAAAATGCCAACAGATTGGAACATAGGTTATGCCTACTATGCACGCTGTTGTTATGAGCTTGGATTGATGGAAGAATATTATAAAGTTCTAAGTGTAGCTATCAAGAAGAACTTGGCAGAAACAAAAGAATTATTGGCTGACCTATACCCAAAAAATTGTAAACCAGTAAATTACAACCAGTTTACACCTATGCAAAGGACGAGGAAAACAGACGAGAATACACTACCATTTTAATTATAGAAATATACCAAACATTAAAATTATGGCTACAAATGATAAATACATAGAAGAAATTGCCAATCAGCAATTACTGAGCGATGCAGAAGAACGAGAACTTGCAGCCAAGATTAAGATCGGAGATGCAAAAGCTTTAGAGGAACTAACAAAAGCTAACCTAAAGTTTGTTGTATCGTTAGCGCATCAATACAAAAATCATGGCCTTGACGAAGATGACCTAATAAGTGAAGGAAACATTGGTATGATGTATGCAGCTAAAAAGTTTAATGGTACAAAAGGAACTCGTTTTGTTAAGTTTGCAGCTTCCTATATACGTAAAGCGATGGAAGAAGCCATAAAAGATCAACTAGATACTTACAAAATACAAAGCAAGGGTTTAGATAAACAACAGACACGTAAAGTTCACACTCTATCTATTGACCAACCAGTACCTGTTGGCAGCAATGGTAATTTCACCTTACAAACTGTCTTGGAAAACAAAGATTCGCCCCAAGCCGATGAAAATTTAACGCGTCAAATTATTGCTGCAGAAATTGCAAAAGGTATGAGTACTCTTGATGAAAGGCAACAAAAAGTCATTACACTTATCTATGGACTACAGAATGGTGAACGTTATACGATGGCGGAAATAGCTAAAGAAATGGGATTAAAACGTGAACGTGTACGTCAAATACGTAACAAAGCATTGCATAAACTACAAAAGTTACTGAAGTAAAAATCCTTAGTATCGGAAAACAATTGTACGAAACCAATCTCTCAATATACCACCATATTGATTTTGACTATCGGCACACAAGATTAAAACTTGTGAACCATCATTAAGTTTAGGACCAAGACACATTCCTTCGTAATTAGCAAAGTCTTGGTGAAACAATGACAATGAAGTTTTCCATTCTGCAAGTAACTTTTTTTTCACATAGGGACTTGCATCTGTGAGTGGTTTACCATTATCTATTTGTTCTGCAGTTTTAGTATCTATGCAATAGATCTTATTCTTAACAAACGAACCAAACTTCTTAGGCGCAACATAAAGTTCCCTTTCCAAGACAAGTAGCATTCCATTGTCTAATGCAACCATATCTGCTACACCCATAGCATAACTCTGAGCAGGCTTATTAACTGTACTTTTATCCATCTTGTAAGCATATTGCATTATAGGTTGAAGGCTTTCGTCGAAAGCTTGTAAGCGCAAATGATTTTCTAATAGTTGCATTGGCGCTGCCTGTTTACCATCGTTATCTAATGTCGATTCAGTAGTCGTCCAAAATAAATGTGTACTATCATTATAAGTTAAGGACTCTAAGCCATAGATAGTTGAAGCATTACGAAAATTGGATGGTATAAATAATTGCTTACCAGTAAGTTTGCCTGATAAGTCATATTCGTAAATACTATTATCAGCTTCACGCGCTATAAATATGCTGTGTCTGTCTGAATGGAAAGCAATACCTTCTTCATCTGAATTTAATGTTGATGAATCAAAGAAGCCATTAGATGCAACTTGTTTAATATCACCTGTATTTAAGTCTATATCTAACGTGAAAAGATAAAAGCCACTATGTCCTGTCTTATCGGAAACAACTGCATAACGATTATCCCCTAATCGGGTTATTCCACTATAGTTTCCTTTCGGAACTGTTGACTTAAAATGGATTTGTTCATTTAAAGATACTAGTTTAGGAAAATCCTGACTAAAGGTTGATAAAGAAATTAGCACTAAGCATAAGGAATAAAACAACTTCATTTCACTGTTATCAGATTTTTGTATAAGTAGTCTACAGAATAATAATAGGTGATTCCCATTAAACTGAAAATCACCTAATATATCCTTTCATCGTCTGTATTCAAATTATTCTGGCAATTGTGCCTTCAAATATAACTTCTTAACAAACTTCATATCATGTTCTACCATTATCTTAACCAACTGATCAAAGGTGGTTTTACGAGGATTCCATCCCAACTTTGTCTTTGCTTTTGTAGGATCACCAAGCAATTGTTCAACCTCCGCAGGGCGGAAATATTTAGGATCTACTTCAACTATAGCTTCGCCTGTAGCCTTATTATATCCTTTTTCGTTTACGCCTTCTCCTCTCCATTCAAGTTCTAGTCCTACTTCTTTAAATGCAGCGGTACAAAAAGCTCGTACAGTATACATCTCACCTGTAGCGATAACAAAATCTTCTGGTTCCTTTTGTTGAAGTATTAGCCACATACATTCAACGTAGTCCTTAGCATATCCCCAGTCACGTTGAGCACCTAAATTACCGAGATAAAGTTTATCTTGCATACCTTGAGCAATACGAGAAGCTGCTAAAGTAATTTTACGAGTTACAAAATTCTCGCCACGACGTTCACTTTCATGATTAAAGAGAATACCATTGCAACAATACATTCCATAAGATTCACGATAATTTTTAATTATCCAGTAACCATAAAGTTTTGCAACAGCATAAGGAGATCGTGGATAAAAAGGAGTTGTTTCTTTCTGTGGTACTTCTTGAACCTTACCAAATAATTCTGAGGTTGACGCTTGATAAATCTTACAATTCTTCTCTAAGCCACAAATGCGTACGGCCTCTAAAAGTCGAAGAACACCAACAGCATCAGTATCAGCAGTATATTCAGGCACATCAAAACTTACTTTAACATGACTTTGTGCTGCTAGGTTATAAATTTCGGTTGGCTTTACTTCACCAATTATACGGATTAAAGAAGATGAATCCGTCATATCTGCCCAATGTAGATTAATCAAACGGTCTTTCTTCATATCTCGCACCCATTCGTCTAAATACAAATGCTCAATGCGTCCAGTATTAAAAGATGAACTACGGCGCAACAGTCCATGTACTTCATAACCTTTTTCTATTAAAAATTCTGCCAAGTAGCTTCCGTCTTGACCAGTAATTCCTGTTATTAATGCAATTTTCTTACTCATTTATTTATTAATTATTATTTTGTTTCCTGATTCTAATAAACTTTAACTAAAAATATAGTTAGTTATTCTCTGAGAACTGTTTTATCCGTTGTTCCTCATCAAGTTTACATATAAGCAGCATGCCATCTTTTTCAGCTATAATATAACCTTCAAGCCCTTGAACTACAACTTTCTTCACATCAGTTGCGTGTACAATACAATTCTTACTATCGTACAACTGTATATTATTTCCAATTACTGCATTACCATAAAGATCATGTTGAGATTGTAAATGTAATGAGCCCCACGTACCAAGATCACTCCAACCAAAATCAGCAGGACATACAAAAATTTCTTCAGCCTTCTCCATAATAGCATAATCCACTGATATTCCTTCACATTCTTGATAAACTTCATCAATATTTTTCTGTTCCTCCGAAGTACCTAAAACATTATATATTCCTTCAAAAATGCGTGCTATACCAGGTTGATAAATACGAAATGCATTCACAATTGTAGAAACATTCCAAATGAAGATACCAGCATTCCAAAAGAAATTATTCACACTGATATATTTCTTAGCGGTATCAATATCTGGTTTTTCTCTAAACTGGTCAACTCTGAATATTTCCTTATTGCGTACAGAAGGAGTCGTTAAATCAGCCTGTATATATCCATACCCTGTTTCTGGACGTGAAGGCTTCATTCCTAAAGTAACTATAGCATCTGTCTCTGAAGTAAACTTTAAACAGTTTGTTACAACACGACGGAATTCATTTTGATTGGTTACTATATGATCACTTGGTGTTACTATAATATTTGCTTTGGGGTCTGATTTTTTAATCCGCCAACTAACATATGCAATACAAGGTGCCGTATTTCTCCTACATGGTTCACTCAATATGTTTTTAACAGGAATATCTGGCAATTGCTCACGAACCAATTCACAATATTTCTCATTTGTAACTACCCAAACATTTTCAGGTTTTGTAATACCTTTCAAACGATCGTAAGTAAGTTGCATCAACGATCTACCAACACCAAGTACATCAATAAATTGTTTTGGCTTATCAATAGTACTCATGGGCCAGAATCTACTTCCGACTCCTCCTGCCATTATCACAAGGTGATTATTTGAATGTATCATAAATTCTTAATTTGAGCTTATTTAAATAGAGTTAATGCAAATATACAAATAAATATTTAAAAAGACAAAGATTATATTTACCTTTTTACATCAGCCAAACAAATTAAGGCTCAGAACTGCTTGAAGGCTAATCTCCTTATTATTATATTGCTCATCCAAGAATTCCAGTCGCATCTGATTAAGCTGATGACTTTTTGGATTAATACAATAAATTCCTTTCGACATTTTCCCTATTGTTGAGTTTGGGGGTTTACTGATCTTTATAAGAGATTGCTTAACTTCTCGTTGTAAATCTTCAGCATCTAAAGGTAGAAAAACACAAACTATTTTGTAAACGAGCTGGTATAGAGCCAACGATAGGACATCTTAAAGCAGACCACCGATTATCTCGCAACTTTTATAAAGGTATGAAAGGAGATGCTATCAATGTATTATTATCTGCAGCAGCATATAACTTCAAAAGAGCTATGAGAGTTCTTTTGGACCTTATAAAAAGAATCAGCATAGAGCTTGTCAATACAAGCTTTATGCTGAAAAATAGTTTTAAAGGGATGAGAATTTAAAAAAAAGCTTAAGTTTATTAAAAGAAACTTATTAGCTTTCGTAAAAGTATATTTTTAATTTACATCTTTGGCGGATTCTTCTTTTCGCTTTCGTTTAAAAAGCCATGTCGATAAGCGTAGAGCAATTCTTCTAACGCTTCGATTTGGAGTTTCAACTCTGTACCTTTATCCATATCCGCTACTTTTAAGCGACGTTGGTTCAACTCTACAATTTGTGTTGTACCTACAATGTCAATACCACGATTAATAGCGTCTTCTTCCGATGCAAATGGTTCGTGTTGAACAAGCTCGAAACCTCGAGAGTGGTAAATAAGCGTATACCCCGCAATTCCAGTTTCTTTATGATAAGCTTCTGAGAAACCTCCATCTATGACCATAAGTTTTCCGTTAGCTTTAATTGGTTTTTCACCTTTATTTACATGGACAGGAACATGGCCGTTTATAATATGACCTGTTGCACTATTCACACCAAACTCTTCCATTATCATATCGGCAATATCTTCGCGTTCACGGAATTTGAAATAGAAACCTTTTTCTTCGTGGTGTGTTTCTTTTTCCTTAATGAAGTAGCGCTCGAACGTTGTCATCGCTGCCTTATCGAAAAGTGGACTATCTGGACCCGACCATAGGTAGAGGAAATAATCAATAGCGTATTCACGTTCTTTGCAATACTTTAATTCTGTTTGCTGTTGAAAAGCACGTCGGATAATCATTCCCAACTTGTGCAGAAGGTCTTTACCTTTATCAAAGTGATTTGGCTCAATTTCAACTTCTCGTAATGTTCCGTCTTCATTGAGAGGAATAGAAGCATGATAAAGCAAGTTATTATTTAAGACCTTATACATACATCCGTGTCGAAGTTGTAGCAAAATGTGTTCGCGCAATTTTTCGCTAACAGTGAACGAATGATGGAGTCGTTCCATCAATGAAAGCTCTTCCTGTGTAAGTTGTTCTGGGTGCTTAGGGTCAACGGTAGGGAAATTGCACGATGTCAGTTTGTATTCTTTTCCACTAATGGTGATAGTTCCTTTCTTGTAGTCAATCATTTCATACAATAGGCGGTGTTCCATCTTCCAATGTGGATACTTCTTTATAAGCTGAGCTTCTAACTTGAACTGAATTACACTGATAGCCTTATGCATACGAGCGATAAGCAAAATGTTCTTCTCATCGATAGTATCAGGTTGCATAACCTTTGGCTTAAACTCAACACATGGGTCATCTCCATAAACATCCATAGCAAAGGTTGCCAACTGCATTAAGTTAATGCCATACCCATCTTCGATAGTATCCATATTATCGTATCTCAATGCAATTCTTATGACATTACAGATACAAGCATCGTTTCCTGCACATGCACCTGCCCATAAAATATCATGATTTCCCCAAGTTATATCCCATGTATGATAGTTTTTAAGGATATCCATAACAACATGGGCACCAGGACCGCGGTCGTATATATCACCTAATATATGAAGACTGTCAATAGCAAGACGCTGAATGACATTACAAATTGTTGTGATAAAATCGTCGGCTCTTCCTGTTGAAATTATGGTAGAAATAATAGTGCTTACATAATCTGTTTTATCCTTGTCAGCAGAACTTTCGTGGAGAAGTTCTTGAATAATATAAGAAAATTCAATAGGAAGTGATTTGCGCACTTTAGATCTTGTGTATTTGCTTGAAACATCTCGGCATATTCGTACAAGACGATGGATTGCGATATGATACCAATCCTCAATATCATTTTCCGCCTTCTTAACAAGTTCTATCTTTCGTTCAGGATAATAAATCAGTGTACAAAGGTCGCGCTTCTCAGATTCACGTAAAGTATCACCAAATAAGTCGTTTACCTTTCTCTTAATGTTTCCTGATGCATTCTTCAAGACATGTTGGAAAGCTTCGTGTTCTCCGTGTATATCTGCCAAGAAATGTTCAGTACCCTTTGGTAAGTTCAATATGGCTTGCAAGTTTATAATCTCAGTACTTGCATCTGCTATTGTTGGGAACGATTGCGCTAATAGTTGCAGATAGCGTTCGTCTTTTTTCAAATCATAATTTTTGTTTGTCATAGTCAATTTCTGAAAATAATTAGTTGATTAGTACTTATTTTTATTGATGATTTTTTCTATTATCGGTCGTATCTTCTTATCGTTTAATGGTACAAAAGGTGCATAACCGTCTTCCAAATATAAATACTCTGAAAGTATGTACACCATACGTCGTGCAAACTTCAATAGCCTCATACGACGCAATGTAATAAGAAGTCGTTCTTCATTGTAATCCTCAAATCGTATAACTTGATATATCTGCGATAAATGAAGCAAACTAAATTTCCTTTGTTTCAACAATACCTTTGCATGTGCCAGCATTGTCCCAATCTGCTTTATTGTATCTTCTTCTCCTTCTTTAGCATTTTCATAACGACTTTTAAGGAGGAAATTGCCAACTTCTATCTTTGTCTTTTCAAGTTCACCTTCTATTTTTTGCATATAAGGTTTATATCTTGAAATATCTGGTGTGTTGATATTTGGGATTACAAGTAATAAACGTTCAATTCCAATATCAACATAATCACGTACAAATTCATCATCTGCACATATAAGTATTCGTTGCCATTGTTGAGGAGTAAGTCCACGAAGTTCTAAAAGTCCCTTGCTTGGTATAATTTTATTAGTTGGATCTTGCTGCAATCCTGTATGTAATAAGGCACATAAACATAACCATTCAAGATTATCCATATTTCGTCTATACCTTGTGTCAATAACTTTAGTATAGATTTTTATTATGTTTACCGCCATCTCTTCAGTAGAAATAGAATGATTCAGCAAACATGAAGGTACAGAATCTATTCGCTTATTCCATCCAAGTTGTAAAATTTCATTCTTCTCTTTTTCCGATGTTGCTAACACTGCATCAGCCATTTGTACAACTTTACGCTGATAAGTTATAGAACGAACTTTCTTTCGCATTGGTTCTTCTAATTTCATTGCTAAAGGAGAAAGCTCACCATGAGGAGAAAATAGCAATGCGCAACCAAAACGTTTTGCTTTCTTAGCACAAACAAAAGTATTTAGTTTCCAACAACTATGAATATGTACAATGTCCGGCTTAAAACTTGACAGCATCTTTTTAAATTCCTTCTCGGTAGTTGCCACCTCTACCTCTACTGATTGTGCCTTTTCTTTTGTAATCAGTATCGTTAGATAATCAGAGAGAAGTTCTCCTTTTTTTATTTTATATGTAAGATGCAGTACTCTCATTATAATTTGTGAGAAATGAAATCATATTTATTCGCTCGCCAATATTTTATTCTATATCCAAAGTTTTGCCAAATAAGACGCAACTCGTAAGGTATAATTTTCCAAGAAGGAATAACTTCATTAAATAATAATAATGCTTTCTTCCCTATTGATATTCTCAAAATAAAAGTTAGCACAAGTGCTAAAAAGGCAGTGATAGATATTATCCAATTTGTTGTCAGAATAGAAAAAACCAAAGTTGCAACAATAATAAGATAGTTAAAATGAATAGCAAACTGATCAAAATAGTATCTCAGACGATGTTTAGCACTTCTTTTAAGATGTTGTCGGGTTTCTATATAGAAGAGATGTTTGTTTATCCAATGCTTGTATATAGGTGTTTCTTCAATTAATGTTCCATCAATAGAATTTTCTACAGCAGTTGTGCCTTTCTGCGCATATTTGTTAACTATAAAGTCAAATTCTCCACGTACATATTTCAAGTTTCCTCTAAACCCTTCAGTTTCAAGAAATTCGCTTTTCTTAAATAATAAAGCATTAGAATTCCAAGCATACGCTGTAGCTTTCTGAGCTTCTCTCATAAGATAGCACGATAGATAGAATCGTTCGAATCTCCAAAAGTCTGAAGCTTCCTTGTCATAAATAGTATATCCTACTACAAGATTAATATTTTCTTTGCAGTTTCGTGCCAAAGCAGAAAGCCAATGTTCTGATTGTGGTGCACAGAATATATCGCAAATAAGAAGCCATTCATTTTTCGCAGCCTTTGCTCCAAGTGTTATAGCCAATTTCTTTCTACTCATGTATTTTGAAGTAGAAGGAATAAATGTTGTGTATAGTCGTGGATTATCAGCATATGTTTTTAGAATATCTTCTGTTTCTACATCTCCCTTAGGTACAACAACAATTACTTCATAGTTTGGGTATTCCTGACTTAAATACTTGTTTATGTTTTTTGAAAGTGCCAGTGCATCATCATTTGGAGTTAGGATAATTGATACAGGTGGATATTGTTGTTCTTGTACAACCTCTCGTTGTTCATTAGTACCTGTTTCTTTAGTTAAGGTTTCGTCATTGTCCTCTTTTAGATATGGTTCTGATACATTTGGTTTTCTGAAGAATGGATTTATAAACGATGTAAACAATGCTACTAAAAGCAACATTGCTGAAATTACAATCGTATATATATCAATTATAAACATTATCTATTTAGTAAAACAAGGTAGCTGATAAAGATTGAAGTGCATGTTTCTTGTCTTCTCCCCTAATCAAAAATGAAATATTATAATTGCTGCCGCCATAGCTAATCATTCTTACAGGAATATCTTTCAGAGCATTGGCAGCTGTGATTTCAAATCCAACATTCTGCCAGGCCAAGTCACCTACAACACAAACTATGCACATATCTGTATCAATAGTTACTGTACCACAAGCCTTTAGTTCATCAATTATTTCTTCTAAATGGGTAATATCTTCAATTGCTATTGAAACACCAACTTCACTGGTTGAAATAAGGTCAGTAGAAACTTGATAACTTTCAAATACTTCAAATACTTTACGAAGAAAACCAGGTGAACCAAACATTCTGCTCGAGCGTACTTTTATTACTGTAATATTATCTTTTGCAGCAATCGCTTTGATTTTTCCCTCTTCCATTATATTGTTTATAATGGTGCCATCTGCATCTGGTTCCATTGTGTTTTTTAATCTTACAGGTATGCTAGCATACTTTGCAGGTTGGACACAAGTGGGATGTAGTATCTTTGCTCCAAAATAAGCAAGTTCAGATGCTTCTTCAAAGTTAAGTTGACTGACAGCTTCAGTATTTTCTACAATACGTGGGTCATTATTGTGCATGCCATCTATATCAGTCCAAATTTGTATTTCCTCAGCATTGATAGCTGCTCCCACCAATGATGCTGTATAATCAGAGCCTCCGCGTTGCAAGTTATCAACTTCACCATAAGCGTTCTTACATATAAAACCTTGTGTTATATAAACTTGATAATCTGAGTTTTCAGCCATAATAGCAGAAAGCTTTTCTTTTATATATATGGAATCGGGTTCAGCATTCTTATCAGTACGCATAAAGTCAAGAGCATTCAAAAGCTTAGCCTTAATTCCTTTTTCTTGCAAATAGTTGGCAACCATATTAGTTGATAATACTTCACCTTGTGCAACGATGCTCTTTTCTTCAAATGAAGTAAAGATGTCATTTGTAAAAGAGCGCAGATAATTAAATTCTTCTTGAATAAGCTTTCGTGTCTTTTCTTTGTAATCGTTGGTAGAATAAAGTTCATCAATATGTGATAAGTATTTCTGTTCAAGCTTATTGATAACTTCATTTGCACCTTCATGATTCTTCTTATATAAGTATTCTGCAACTTCTATAAGTGTATTTGTAGTACCACTCATTGCAGAAAGAACAACAAACACTGGTTCTCCTGTTCTGAGCACCAGTTCTACAACTTCTTTCATTCGTTCAGGTGAACCAACAGAGGTGCCACCAAATTTCATTACTTTCATATCGTATCTAGTTTGTCGCCTTAGTCTTTGTTTGAAATAGTTTCTTCATCATCAACAAAGTCGAGAACTTCTATCTTCGTTTCTATAGGTTCGTTGCTTTCTTCCAAATCCTTTGTTTCAGCATCGTCTGTAACTAATTTAAATTCTCCATCTTTACATTTGAAAACTTTTCCAGGAAATTGTTCTAGCAAATGAATATTGTGTGTAGACATAACAACTGCTGCCCCATCTTTAGAGGCACGTTTCAGTATGCTTACAATATTAGTTGCTGTTTCTGGATCAAGATTGCCTGTAGGTTCGTCGGCAATAATAATTTTTGGACTATTAAGCAAAGCGCGTGCAATAGCAATGCGTTGTTGTTCACCGCCCGATAGTTCGCTTGGCATTTTATCTTTCTTGTCAAGCATTCCTACTTCATTCAGTACATCATGTATTCGGTTTTCAATAGCTTTATTTTCTTTCCAACCTGTTGCTTTCATAACAAACTGAAGATTTTTGAAAACATTTCTATCATGAAGTAACTGGAAATCCTGGAATATAATCCCCATTTGCTTTCTGAGTGCAGGTACATAACTGCGCTTCAGAGTTAACAAAGACTGTCCTAAAACATCTGCTTTTTCTGCTTCGCCATCATAAATATCAAGTTCGCAATAAATAGTCTTTAGCAAAGAACTCTTACCTGAACCGACTTTACCTATAATATAGATAAACTCTCCTTCATTCACTTGAAAGTCTACATTCCTAAGTACATGTTTCTCGTCTTGGAAAATATTTACTTTTTTGTAATCTACTAACATTATATGTCTTTTTTGAGGATTCTTTATAACCTTATGCAAAGATAAGAAAAAAAAATGATTGGCACTTATTTTCTTTGTAAAAAAAGATATTGATACTATATAAATACATGAGCTCATTATAAGAAAGTTGTATAAATGCAGTAGGTGTGTACTTTAATAGAGAGAGATATGGTTGATAATATTTATTTTGATTGCCTTATTTTGATCTTATAAGAAGCTTTATCCTCTTACTTGGGTTTAATAAGAAATCACAAAATTGATTGTTTTAATTGCTGCAGAAAAATGTTATTATAATCCATCAAAAATGTAATTACGTTTTTTAAAATTATAATTACATTTTTGAAATTCGTTATTATGTTTTTTATAGGGTAAAGGTGTTGAAAGAAATAGTTGAATTAATAAAATAATAATTTAACCCCACATAAGATTTTTTCTCATATTGAATTGGAATAGAGTTAATGTTTCTATACAAGAATTAATATTAGATTAAAGAATTATAAACTTAAATATTACTATACTTATACTTGAATCTATTTATGTGTCTGATTAGATATGATTTCTTTAAAACTTATTTCAATATTCTTTCTACTATTTATTACATTATGTCGGTTTTTATTTGTACTTTTGCAGTCTCAAAAAATATAAACATTGATAAAGTTAGAGAGAAATCGACAAAAGTTTAGTAAAAGCCGCTTACAGTTATTCCGATTTGGATTATCAGTTATGTTGCTTTTATATGTGCAAAACTTATTTAGTGCAGGTTGTCTTCAAAAAGATAGCTTACAGGGAGAAAGTACATATAATTTTGTATTCTTAGGAGACTCAAATTTATGGACGGGTGGTGATGATAGTTCTAATTCTCGTAGTTGGAGTTATTGGTTTTGTAAAGACCTTGCAGTTAAAAATAGTAAGAATTATGCTCGTAGTGGGGCTACATGGACACATACAAAACAGACAAGAAAAGATTTGCTGTCTTATGACGAGAAACTTTCCGACAATAATGTTATTCTTAATCAAGTCTTGCGTTTAATAACTGATGTTCAAGAGAATCGACGCTCTGCACCTACTTATATTTTCATTATGGCAGGCACAAATGATGCGTGGTTTCAAAATCGTCGTCCACAACTTTTTTCAGAAACTGTAAAACAAGCTTTTACTCGTAAAAGTAGAACGCCACAACAAACATTATCGCTCGCAGGTGCTGTAAAACTTGATTGCGAACTATTGAAACAGTATCTTCCCAAGAGTAAAATAATACTTATTACACCAATGCTGACAACGCAAGCATCAGTAGATGTAGTGAATAAAGTGGCTGACATTATTGATGCTTCAGGAAAACGTCTTAGAGTTTCTGTAATTAGGTTGGATAAAGCACTATTGATTAACCCTGAACAAGAAAGACAGAAGCTAAACTACACACTTGATGGTACTCACACAAGTCCAGCAGGGGCAGAAAAAGTTGGAGAATATATTCTCAAAAGGTTTAAAGAAATTATTCAATTAAAATAAGTAAATATTTTAACATAAACGGAATTTATGGTATTTTCAGATTTATTTTTCTTATTCGTTTTTATTCCTTTATTTATGGTTTGCTATTTAATAGCTAACCTATGGGATAAGATGCGTAAGGAAACTTGTATTAACCAGACTGCTGTGCGAAACGCAGTATTAGTTGTCTTCTCACTTATTTTCTATGCATGGGGCGAACCTATGTATGTTCTGTTAATGATATTTAGTGTCTTCATCAACTTTCTTGTTGGTATTGGTATTGATAAACAGGATAAACATAGAAAATTAGCTCTTATTATAGGTCTTGTTTTTAATCTGCTTATTCTTGGAACCTTTAAATATGCTGGCTTTATAGCCGAATCTCTTAACTTTATTGGAATTCCTGTTCCAGTTCCTCATATAGCGTTGCCAATTGGTATCAGCTTCTATACATTCCAAAGTATTTCATATTTAATAGATGTATATAGAAAGCAGGCAGATAGTCAGAAGCGATTTGTAGATTTACTACTTTACATTTCAATGTTCCCACAGCTAATCGCAGGTCCTATTGTTCGTTATGACCTTATTGCAAAGGAAATAAATAATCGCCGTATTACTCGTTCAGATGTAGTTGAAGGTTCATACAGATTCTTAATTGGTTTGGGTAAAAAAGTGATATTGGCTAATCAATTTTCAGAAATAGCTAACCAGTTTTTACAAAGCGGTCTTCCACAACTTACTACAATGGGAGCATGGGTAGGTATTGCTGCCTTTACACTTCAAATATTCTTCGACTTTAGTGGTTATAGTGATATGGCAATTGGCCTTGGTCGTTGCTTAGGATTCCATTTCGCAGAAAACTTTAAGCACCCATATCGTTGTATTTCTATTACAGATTTTTGGCGAAAATGGCATATATCATTAGGAAGTTTTTTCCGAGATTATGTTTATATTCCAATGGGAGGAAATCGTACTCATCAAGTTCTCAATATTTTGGTAGTATGGTTTCTTACTGGTATGTGGCATGGTGCAAGTTGGAACTTTATTCTGTGGGGCGTTTATTTCGGTATAATCGTAACTCTCGAGAAGTACACTTTATTGAAAGTAATTGATCGTATTCCAAAACTTTTTCTCCATATTTATAGTCTTTTACTTGTCATTATTGGTTGGGGAATATTCTATTTTACGAATCTAACACAGATGCAGACATTTTTCCGTTCCTTTTTCGGACAAACAGATAAAGTTATGGACTTTGCTGCGCAGACGGCAATATATAATAATTTCTGGTTATGGGTAGCAGGTATTCTTTTCTCTATGCCTGTTTATGATTTTATCAGTACTCAATTTGCTAAAATAAAATCTCAGTCAGTACGTAATAACGTCGCACTAATTACTCGTATTACAATATCTTTGTGCTTGCTTTTCTTAAGTATAGCACTACTTGTTGGTGCAACAAACAATGCATTTATTTATACACGCTTCTAAACGATAAAACTATGAAACGATATACTTTATTTCTCGTCCACTTATTCGTCTGTGTTTTCTTTCTTCTTCCGCTCGAGGCTCAAGCACAGCAGATATATAAGAAACGCAACGGAATTATCATTGTTAAGAAAGATTCGCTACTTAGAGCTTTGTCAGCATTTACAGGTTTGCCTGAAGGTGGAACTTGGTATGCTAATGCTGTAAATGCTTATCAAGAAGCAATGGGCAATAATATTCAAGTGTATAGTATGATAATTCCTATTTCCAGTGCTTTTTATTGGCCAGAGAATTATTATCAAGTAACAAACAATTCGCAACGTGCTACTCTTGACACGATGTTTGCGAATATGAATAAAAAGGTGAAGAAGATTGATGTATGGGAAATAATGAAACAACATAAGGACGAAGCAATTTATGCACGTACTGATCATCATTGGTTACCTTTGGCTGCTTATTATGCAGCACAAATGTTTGCAAATGTTGCAAAGGTGCCATTTCGCAATCTAATGGCATACGACGAAAATATTATTCGTCGCTTTGTTGGAAGTATGGTGAATTTTTCTGGTGATGCGATGTTGAAAAGTTCGCCCGAAGATTTTATTTATTACACCCCAAAGGATTGTCCAATAACAACAACATACGTAGAACATATTCTCAAGAACAGACGTGTTGTTGGTGTAAAACCTGAAACTGAAGGTAAATTCTATTGGAGTTATGGCGATGGTAATAGCAATGCCTATTGTACCTTTATGGGCGGTGATATTCGTACAACACATATTTCAACACCAACAAAAAATGGTCGACGTTTGCTTATTATTAAAGATAGTTTTGGTAATGCAATACCTGGTTATTTATTCTTTTCCTTTGAGGATATTTACGTCGTTGATTTCCGTTATTTCCAAGAGAATATAAAAGACTATGCGATAGATAAACAAATTTCTGACCTACTTATTGTTAATAACGTACAACATGCGTATACTCAAGGAACTGCTACGTCGTTGATGGATATGCTCAATCGTCCGAGAAAGAAGTAATCAATTTATGAAACAACATAATATATATATTATAGCTATTGCCATAGCTTTTGGTACATTGGTATGTATCTTCGATTTTTTACCTCGTAGTACATACTCTGCATTAGAAAAACGTGATTTGAAGCAATTTCCTAAATATTCATTTGAAAGTCTTAAATCTGGTGAATTTACTAAAAATATCAATGTATGGTTTAGTGATAGTGAACCTTTTAGAGATTTCTTTATGCTTGTAAATATGAAGCAAAAGAATCTTTTAGGTATTACTGCTCCAGGAAAAGAACAAGTGAAATTCCACGCTGCATCTGCTGGCAAGGGTGGTAAAAGTCCAATGGATGAAGAAATTGATGATCGAGAAGTTGGTGAATACAAAAATACTATTGCTGCGAATGAAAATGCCAAGATAGCTAATCGTGGTATAGTTGTTATTGGAAATGGTAAAAATGTTCGAGCATTAATGGCTTTTGGTGGCAGTGCTCATGGAGGTGTTGGTTATGCTGACGCTGCAAATAAGTATAAACAAACATTTGGGGCAAAGGTGAACGTATACTGTATGGTAATTCCAACATCTATAGAATTCTATTGTCCTGATCAAGCGAAAAGTTGCACAAATAGTCAACGAGCAACTATTAATAATATATTTAGTCATTTGGATAAAGATGTTCATGCTGTTAATGTATATACTCCACTTTCTAAACATGTTGCAGAACCTATTTATTTAAGAACTGACCATCACTGGGCTCCACTTGGTGCTTACTATGCTGCACAGGAATTTGCTCGTGTTGCAAAGGTGCCATTCAAACCTTTAAGTAATTATGAACGCCGTGTAGTTCGCAATTTCGTGGGTAGCATGTATGGATATGCGCAAGATATATCAATAAAAAATGCACCTGAAGACTTTGTCTATTATGTGCCGAAAAATCTTAATTATATAACTGATTATGAAGATTATAAGCTCGATAAGAGTTATAATATAATTGGAACACCTACGCACCGAAGAGGCCAGTTCTTTGTTCATTATAGAGATGGTCATGCTGGAGCATATTGTACCTTTATGGGAGGCGATTCAAGAATAGCAACAATAACAACACCTGTAAAGAACAAACGCCGGTTACTAATTCTAAAAGATAGTTTTGGAAATGCTCTACCTGGTTATCTTTTCTTCAGCTTTGAACAAATAAAAGTTGTTGATACTCGTTATTTCCCAAAGAACATGAAGAAATTTGTGAGGGAAAACAAAATTACAGATATTCTTTTTGCTAACAATATTTTTAATGCTTATTCGCCAAAGATTGGCAAAAAATATCTAAAGTTCCTCGAACAATAAATTGAATTGGAGTTATTGTGGGTATTTTTATTTCTTAGTTTTTTAACACTATTAAACTTAAAACATAATAAATAAATTAGGGCTGATTTCTTGAGAAATCAGCCCTAATTTATTACCTTAGAAACCCTTAGCAATTATCTTTAGCGTAAAGAATAATACTTGTTGCTCCAATTGTAAATAATGTACCATCGAAAATATTACGGCGTTCATTATCAGCAAGTATTTCATTGTCAACAAATGTACCTGTATATGAAGGTCCATCTCTTAGAACATACTTTAGTTTTCCTTTCGCATTTCTAGATACATTTATAGTACAATGTGTCATGTCCATACTTGGATCGTCAGTTTCAATTGGACAGTTGATAGGATTGCCTTTCATATAACGACCTATAACATTATCTCCTAAGACTAATGGCAAGACCTGATTATAATGAAAAACATTTTCAATTACGTGAAGTGTACCATAATTTTCAATATCTTCTGTAGTTTCTTGTGGAGTATTTTCTTCTTTTTGAGCAAGCTTAATAGCTGAAACTCCATACCTAATTCCAAATTGTTTATTACAATTAGGACAAATAAAAGTAAGTCTTTGACCTACCGAATATTTTGTTTCATCAAAAGTAATAAAGCTTTTACACTTAGGACAGCGTACCCTTTTCATATTTTTATTTCCTTATTTCCAAAATCCATGCCTGCTCAAAGTTATCATTACCTCTGAGATTATTAAGCTTGTCAGCAGCTATTTGAGCGGTTTTATATTTCCCATAAACTACTTTAATACTGCCTGCTTTTGTATAAATAAAGGCATCGTGAAAGCCATTCTTATGTAATTTCTTTATAAAAGATTTAGCATTGCTTTCATTAACATGACTTGCCAAAACTAAACTCCAATAAGGCGCAGAGGAAATTATATGTACTTTGTTTTTTGCAGAAGTTTGTGCTTCAGAACTTTTAGGTTCGTTTTTCTTACTATTATCTGAATCGAAAATATTATAGAAAACACCACTTTTCACCTCTTGACCTTGATGATTATTTCGCTTTTGTGCAGTAAATCCAACTATAAATACAATAGAAAGTAAGACTGCAGCAGCAGCAAAGTCCTTTACAGCCCTAAGGCTTATACTTAAACGTTTTTCACCTTGATTATTAATGTCTAGATAAATTACTTGTGGCTTTTTATCTTTTTCTTCTTGAATATGACTATTGTCTGTTTCTATATTGGCACTACTTGCTAGATAGTTCAAATCAAAACAGCTAAAACCATAATATTTAGGGGTTAATAATCCTCCTTCGTAAGGTTCAAATGAAATTTTATCATTTCCATCACGTTTCAGAGTTCCAAGTCCTTTCAGTTCAAATGTACCAAAATCCTCTAATATTTTATAAATGTTGTTTACTTCTGATTCAATCTCTCTCATAGCTTCAGGGTAACTAAGATCATAAGCTTCAATATAAGATTGAACCAATAATGAATCATTCATTATTAATACAGGGTTAAAACCAACAGTTCGGTAAGGTGGAAGATAAATATTATCGGTTTTAATAAACTTTGCTTCACTATAATATGCAACGAAGCCACCAAGTCCAGGGACTATGATACAATCATTTTCCAATAATAAGATCTCAATATGTCGGTCTATTTTCTGCATTGTCTGCAAATTTACTGATTTTCTTCTTAAATGCCAAAAAATAGATAAAATAAAAACTTATTATCAGCGAAGATAATAAGTTTTTATCTGGGTTTGATATTATAATTATCTTATTCTGTCAGCTGCACGAACAAGTGCTTCGTCTGCTTGTATCGATTTTCTTGCAAATATCAATAATATGAGAGAACCAATTGGAAGGAAAGATGCATATTCAATATGAAACCCTAGATCACCCAACATAAATTTACTAATAACTAATATGGCAAAATGCCATGCTAATATAAGGAATATCGTAACGCTACAAAATCTTATTTGACGTTTTCGGTTCTTATAATCAAAAATGATGAATAAATGTAGTGGAAGCGTGACTAGCAATATTGCAAATAATGGCCAAACTTTAAAATCCTTTGCTCCATTTGCATCTATTATCCATAAGTTAGTCATTTTGCTTGGTGCTGCCATACCACTTGGTTCTAATATACCAATCGGAAGACATAGACAAATAATTAGGACTATGAATGATATAAGTAAAAAGATAGTTTGCTTTCTCTGTATCATGCTTGTGATTCTTCGTGTTCTAAACCATCTTTAGATGGATCACGCCAATAAACATTATTATCTAAAAACTCTTGAGTAGCCAATAACGTTGGTTTTGGGAGCTTCTCATAATAACGACTGATCTCTATTTGTTCACGATTTTCAAAAACCTCTTCCAACGAATCGCTATAAGAAGCAAATTCAGCAAGCTTTTTACTAAGATCTTGCTTGATTTCGATTGAAATTTGATTTGCACGCTTTGCAATGATGGCAACACTTTCATAAATGTTGTTAGTTTCATTCCAAAGTTCTACAACATCACGAGTTACTGTGTTTACAGGTGCTTTCGATTTCTTGTAATCCATTTATTTATGCTTATTTTAATATTTCTATTTTGCTTTTGCAGTAAATTCTTTGCACTTTTCTATATACTTTTCAGCACTTGCACGTTCCTTAGAGTCGGGATATTCGTTAATAAATCCGTAACATTCATCCTCTGCATCTTGAAAACGTTGTAGTTTTTTTTCATCCACACTCATTTGAGCTAATTCATACTTACATTTCATAATTAAGATAGAAAACTCTTCACGGAGTGCTGAATATGGATAATCGTTTAACGCACTTTGTGCTGTAACAATACAAGCTTCAAAGTTATTTCCACCATCGTTGCCACAATTACCAAAGTAAGAACCAAGGTTGTAATACAACTTTGCGTTAAGATATTCTTTACGAATTAGTTTGTCTTGTAAAGTAAATAATCGTTGTTGTGCAGTTCCTTTCATTTTTCCATTTGGATATAAATCCAAATAATCTTGAAATGCTGCAATTGCCGCAACTGTGGGCGTTTGGTCTAAACGAGCTTCTGGGGTCCCTTCATATAAACTTTGCCCAATGTAGAAAGAAGCCATTTCTGCATAATAACCATTGGGATAAGTCTGATAGTATTTTTTAAAAGCTTCTGAAGCAGCTTCGTAATCATGCATACCATACTCAGCCATTGCAAGCATATAGAGACACTCCTGTGCATTGTCGGTACCTTTCTGAATTGTTACTAAATCCTGAAGTAAAGGTACAGCAAAACTATATTTCCCTTTTGCGTAACACTCCTTTGCATACTCATACTTATATGTATAGTCTGAGCTCTTGTATACTTGATTGTATTCTTGCGCGCAACTAACTAAAAGAAGCGACAGAACAAATATAATGAAAAAATTCTTCTTCATAAATTCACTTTGAATTGCAAAGTTACATATAATTCTATAATAAACAAAGACGTTGGCACATTTTTAGCAAAAAATCACTATTTAATAGCAATTATCTGTAGTTTTTTATTAACTTTGTATTTAACAATGAACTTCAAACTGACATCAAAATACAAACCGACTGGTGACCAACCAGAGGCTATAAAGGAATTAACTGAAGGAATAGAACATGGCGATAAAAGCCAAGTCCTATTAGGTGTAACTGGATCTGGTAAAACATTTACAATGGCAAACGTTATTGCCAATGTTAACAAACCAACTTTAATTCTATCGCATAACAAAACTTTAGCAGCACAACTTTATGAAGAGATGAAGGGTTTCTTTCCACAAAATGCAGTGGAATTTTATGTTTCTTATTACGATTATTATCAACCAGAAGCTTATATGCCTTCAACTGATACCTATATAGAAAAAGATTTAGCTATAAATGATGAAATAGATAAGTTACGTCTTTCAGCAGTTTCTTCATTATTGTCAGGCAGAAAAGATGTTATTGTCATATCTTCAGTATCTTGTATATATGGTATGGGAGGCCCTGTTGCCATGAAAGACAATGTAATAAGGATTAAAAAAGGACAAATTCTTGATCGCAATATTTTTTTAAGAAGTCTTGTAAATGCATTATACGTTAGGAATGACATTGATTTGCAGCGTGGTAATTTTCGTGTAAAGGGCGATACTGTAGATGTTGCAATGGCCTATAGCGATAATATACTAAGAGTTACATGGTGGGACGATGAAATAGATGCTATTGAAGAAGTTGATTCTATTTCATATCATCGTTTAGGTTCTTTCGAAGAATTTGAGATCTATCCTGCTAATCTTTTTGTAACTTCAAAGGAACAAACAGAAAATGCAATTCGGCAGATTCAAGATGACTTAACTATACAGATTGATTTCTTTAATGAAATTGGGGATAGTGTTAAAGCACAACGCATTAAAGAACGTGTTGAATATGATATTGAGATGATAAAAGAGTTAGGTCATTGCTCAGGTATAGAAAACTATTCTCGATATTTCGATGGAAGAGAACCTGGTCAACGACCTTATTGCCTCTTGGATTTTTTTCTTGAAGATAATCTTATTATCATTGATGAAAGTCACGTAAGTGTCCCACAGATTTCGGCAATGTATGGTGGTGATAGAGCAAGGAAGAAAAATCTTGTAGAATTTGGCTTTCGTTTACCAGCGGCTTTTGATAACCGACCACTGAAATTTGAGGAATTTCATAATCTTATAAAACAAATCATATATGTGTCAGCTACACCTGCAAACTTTGAATTAGAAGAGGCAGAGGGTGTGGTGGTAGAACAGCTTATACGACCAACTGGTTTACTTGACCCTGAAATAGAGGTTCGCCCATCAGAAAATCAAATTGACAACTTAATGGAAGAGATTCTGGTGAGATCTGAAAAAGATGAGCGAATTTTAGTTACAACGCTTACAAAGCGTATGGCAGAAGAGTTAACTGAGTATCTTTTAAATCATGAAGTAAGAGCTGCATATATTCATAGCAATGTTGCAAGCTTAGATAGAATAAAAATTATAAACGACTTGCGTAATGGTATTTATGATGTGCTTGTTGGAGTAAATCTTTTACGTGAAGGATTAGATTTGCCTGAAGTTTCATTGGTTGCTATACTTGATGCTGACAAAGAAGGTTTTTTACGTAGTCATAGAAGTCTTACACAGACAGCAGGTAGAGCAGCTCGCAATGTTAATGGAAAGGTCATTATGTATGCTGATACGATAACAGACAGTATGCAGAAGACTATTGATGAAACATTACGTAGACGTGAAAAGCAATTAAAGTATAATGAATTAAATCATATTACACCAACACAGATTAAACGTTCAATAAAAGAAACATTGCCTATTGGAGACACAAATATGGTCGCAAATGTTTTAAATGTTAAAAAGAAACCAAAGATATATAGTATACTACAAGAAGAAACAGCATTGGTTGCTGACCCAATAGTCATGAAAATGACAAGAAAACAGCTTGAAAAGAGTATTCAAAATACAACAGCTATGATGAAAGAAGCTGCTAAAAACCTTGATTTTCTACAAGCTGCTCAGTACCGAGATGAAATATTGCGTTTACAAGCTGAATTAGAACAAAAGACGGTATAAAAGAAACTATTAATCTAAATGTAAGCTCCTCTCATTATATAAATCAACAGCTGAAAATCATCTCGACTTGAAAAAGTAACAGGGTTAAAGAACGATCGTTATTTCCGATTCTTGATACACTAATTTTACAAACAAAACAGGTGTTTTTATTAAGTAAAAGAATAATTTATCGTTTTTAAGGGACGACTAAATATCTAATCTTTGTTACACATCAGTAAGTAGAAAATCGTACCTGAAACTCCAAATGAACGTTAAAAAAAAAATAAGCATCCTACAATCAAGTATTTTTTTATAACTTTGCTCTATAAAATAAATTAATAAAGCGGATATGCTTTCGAATAGAAATTCTTCACTTTATAACTTTCTTTTAATAACAAATAAGAAAAGATTAATAGAGTAATTGAATAATAACAATAGGCATTATGACAGAAGAAAATGGAAATAGTATAGTACGTCCCCCCCATAATAGACGTACACTAAGAGAAAATAAACCTCGTGTATCTTCACTACGACAGTGGCTTAATATCATTTTTATGATAGGTGCCTTAATTGGTTTAATTCTTTATTTAACTTTAGCAGAACCGACTATTGGAATTATCATTATTTTGATTTCTATGGTATTTAAATTTGCTGAAGCTGCATTACGATTATTTCATCAATGAAGCGATATTTTATTCTGTTTATTAGTTTTTTCATGGTTTCTCTGCTTTCTAATGCACAAGACTATGATGAAATTACAGACGATGGTACATTTACCGCCGATAATTTCAAGCGCGATAAAAACTTTGGAGTTTCTGATTCAATACAGAGCCAACATAAAGAAATTCCCCGCGGTTTAAAAGTATGGACAATTGACGAACGTTTTGGAGATAGAAAGGCTGCTCAACCAGACACTATCTCAAATATGTTCATGAACACTTTCTTCACAACAGGATTGCGTGGAGAGTTCAATTCATTAGGAAACTTAGGCTCGCCACGTCAGAATCGTATTTTTATAGATAGAGTGGAAATTCCTGAATTCTTCTTTCTTGCTCCCTATGATAAGTTTATTATACAGCCATCGAATTTTCATTTCACATCAACATTGTCTCCAATAACCAATCTTTCGTATAGTACTGCAGGAGATCGAACTAATGGTGAAGACCAATTTAGAGCTTTATTTGCAGTAAATGCAGGTAAAGCATGGGGGTTCGGTTTTAAGTTTGATTATATTTATGGGCGAGGTTATTATAGTTATCAAAGTACATCTCACATAAATTATTCGTTTTGGAGTACCTATACTGGGGAAAAATACCAAACAAATTTTCTATTTTCGCTCAATCATCAGAAAGTTTCTGAAAATGGAGGAATTGCCAATGATGCATATATCACTCATCCAGAGATATTTAGTGAGGCGTTTGAAACGAATGAAATCCCGACAATTCTTCAAAAAAACTGGAATAGAAATGACAACCAACATATCTTCTTCAACCATAGATATAGTTTGGGCTTTTTCAGAAAGGTGGCAATGACAAAGGAAGAAATAGAGGCTAGGAAATTTGCAATGAAATCGATGCAAAGTCAAGAAGAAGATAAAGCACGCCAATCAGCAATGAAAGAGGCACAAGAGTTGGGAGAAGAATTTGATGAAGAAGAATATAGTAAACGCTTAAAGGAGAAGAATAAGAAAAATAATTCTAGTATAGATAATAAAAAACTTGTTTCAATAGACTTGTCCAATAAAGGTGAACTGCAAGATTCAATAACTATAACAGACTTGAAACAAAAGCAAGTATCTGATAATAAAACTGAGATTGAATGGATGAAAGACGAGTATGTTCCTGTAACAAGTTTTATCCATACGGCAAGTTTTGATAATTATAGAAGAATTTATCAAGCTTATGAAACTCCAAACTCATTTTATTTAAATAACTATTATTACAAAAATGCAACGGCAAGTGATTCTATTTATGATCAGACAAAGCATTGGTCATTAAAAAATACTTTTGCAATTGCTTTATTAGAAGGATTTAATAAATGGGCAAAAGCTGGATTAAAAGCATTTGTATCTCATGAATTAAGGCATTACGAGTTGCCGACATTACTAACAGCATCAGCTGGAACGTCAAGTAATCCTTTGTTTGGAGGTTTTGAAAAAACAAATAAGAATGATATTTCGGTAGGTAGTCAGTTACTAAAAGCTAATGGTAAAACTTTACATTATGATGTAAGTGCTGAAGCATGGGTTGCAGGTGATAAAGCTGGTCAACTTCATATAGATGCCAATGCAGATTTAAAATTCCCACTTTTAGGCGATACTGTGCAGTTTGTTGCTACAGCATTTTTTCATCGTACAGCTCCTAGTTTTTATATGAATACTTTCCGTTCACGCCATTTTTGGTGGGACAACAATCTTGATAAACAAATTCATTCTCGTTTATTAGGTGTATTTGCTTTAAAAAAGATAATGACAAAGTTACGAGTTGGGTATGATGTATTAAAGAACTATACATACTTTGGTTTGAAAAATGATCGAACTGCATATGGTAACAATTATCTGGTAAAAGACAATCAAGTTAATGTTAGGCAAAATAGTGGTGCTATTAGCTTATTGACGCTTCAATTACAACAGGATTTTAAATTTGGAATTTTTAATTGGCAAAATTTAATTACATTCCAAAAGTCAAACAATGAAACTGTACTCCCTACACCAACTCTTAATATTTATAGCAATTTATTCGTAAGGTTTACAATTGCTAGAGTGTTGAATTGTGATCTTGGTGTTGATGTAAGATACTTTACCAAATATTATGCTCCTGAATATATTCCGGGCATCGGTGCTTTCGGAATTCAAGAAACAGAAGCAAGTCGAACAGAGATAGGTAACTATCCTATTCTTAATGCATATGCAAACTTTAAATTGCAGAACACGCGTTTCTTTATTATGCTATCGCATCTAAATAGTGGTGATGGTGGAAATTACTTTTTTACTCCTCATTATCCACTCAATCAACGTATTGTACGATTTGGTTTAAGTTGGAATTTCTTTAACTAATCGGTTAGATATAAATGAATATAAAGAAAGACATTCTAACAAAAATGGAGGCTGATGTTAAGGTAAACTCGCTTAATGCCTGGATACTAGCAGCACGTCCTAAGACGCTCACTGGAGCGAGTGTTCCTGTTATGATAGGTATTGCTTTTGCTTTTTTCAATGTTGGTTGGTCTCAATTTCGAATTCTTCCTGCTGTTCTTTCTGTGCTATTTGCGTATATTATGCAAATAGATGCCAACTTTGTAAACGATTATTATGATTGTTTGAAAGGCAATGACAAAAGTGAAACACGCCTTGGACCAAGTCGTGCTTGTAGCGAAGGTTGGATTACACTACCTGCTATGCGTAAAGGAATTTTAATAACAACAGTGTTAGCGTGTATAGTTGGTTTGCCTCTCATATATTATGGAGGTTGGGAAATGATTATTATCGGATTGTTTTGTGTCGTATTTTGCTTTCTTTATACAACAAAATTATCTTATCTAGGTTTAGGTGACCTGCTTGTGTTAATCTTCTTTGGCATTGTTCCCGTTTGTTTGACATATTATGTAATATTGCCTGAAGGTAATATAAACAACATTACCTGGCAAGTTTTTATAGCTTCTATTGCTTGTGGTTTTATCATAGATACTTTACTTGTCGTCAATAACTATCGTGATCGTGATAACGATAAACAAGCAAATAAAAATACTCTTATTGTCCGTATAGGTGAAAAGAAAGCTGAAGATTTGTATTTTTTGTTAGGCGCATTGGGCGTATGTCTAATGGCAATAGTTTTCTTTTTCACTGCTGACACAATGAATATTCTTAGTATCTCTTTGCTTTTCATATATACATTACTCCATATCAAAACATGGAAAGAAATGAAAAAAATAAAAAAAGGCAAGGAATTGAATAAAGTATTAGGGCTAACAGCTCGCAATATATTAGTTTACGGAGTCTTAACGACGATAGGAATACTGCTTATAAAGTAAAAATATGGATAACAGAGTTGATTTAGACCTAATGGAATTTGTTGAACAACAAATATTGCCACGATATAATGCATTTGGTAAATCGCATGGAATTGGCCATGTACAGCGAGTAATTAAAAATGCACTTGCTCTTGTTTCTTCAACAGGAGCTGATTCCAATATGGTATATGTTTCAGCGGCTTATCATGATCTTGGTATGGAAGGACCTCGAGCTGTTCACCATATAACAAGTGGTAAGATTTTAATAACAGATGCAAGACTTAAGAAATGGTTTTCACCAAAACAAATACGTATTATGAAGGAGGCGGTTGAAGACCATCGTGCGAGCAGTTCTCGAGTACCTCGAAGTATTTATGGAAAGATCGTTGCTGAAGCAGACAGAGAATTAGACCCAGAAATTGTATTTTCGCGTACTGTTTTATATGGTTTAGAAAACTATCCAGATAAAAATAAAGAAGAACAATGGACTCGTTTTTATAATCATGTTAATGAGAAATATGGAAGAACAGGTTATCTGCGTTTATGGATACCAAACTCACCCAATGCAAAGAAGTTAGAAGATATACGCAAATTATTGGAACAACCAACTGAATTGAGGACAGTCTTCGAAAAACTATATAACGAAATATTTGAAATTCAGAAAAATAAAAAGAGTAGAAAATAGATATTGACTTGTATTTATCAAGCATAAAAAGTAAAATGATGAATGAAGAACTAATGCGAAGAGCCATCGAATTATCAGAGAATAGCGTACGAAATGGTGGCGGACCTTTTGGAGCTGTTATCGCCAAAAATGGTGAAATAGTTGCAGAAGGAAGCAATAAAGTTACAATTGATAATGATCCAACTGCCCATGCAGAAGTCTGTACAATACGCAAAGCATGTCAAAAGCTAAACACTTTTGATCTCTCTGGTTGTGTTATATACACCTCGTGCGAGCCTTGTCCAATGTGTTTAGGTGCTATTTATTGGGCTCATCTTGATAAAATTTACTATGCAAACGATCGCAAAGATGCAGGAAAAATAGGTTTTGACGATGATTTTATCTATGAAGAAATAGCTTTAGAACCACAATACCGCAAAAAGCCATCAGAAATTTTGTTACGCTACGAGGCTAAAAATGCCTTTAAAATGTGGACGTTAAAAGACGATAAAAGCGAATACTAATGATATAATGGTATTAAAGTTTAAGAAAAAATAGTTTGTATAAAGTTGCAATGCTTTTAACTAAGCAAGCAACTTTGGATTTTTAGTTTGTTTATATACCAAAAACATTTAAAAGCCAACACGCTACGAAAATGAGCAAAAGGCCAAAAATGATTTTTAAAATACAGCTTGTAACTTTCTTAACAACAAAAATACAAGCAATAAAACAAAGAATAACTCCTAAATAATTTCCAATATTTTCCATTTTCTTAGTCCTTTCCAAAAATTCGTTTAAAACCTGTTGGCATTTGTGTACTAAACTCCATACGTTGATGTGTTACTGGATGATAGAAACAAAGGATATATGCATGTAAACATAAACGTTTTAACGGGTCATCTCCATTGCCATATTTTGTATCTCCACATACAGGGTGGTTAATGTCAGCAGCATGAACACGTATTTGATTTTTACGTCCTGTTTCCAGCTTAAATTCAACTAATGAATGAGTATCTGTTGTTTTTAATACATGAAAGTGTGTAACAGCATATCTTCCCCCATTATCAATAGGTGAACTATATGTAACATACAACTTATTATCCTTTAACCAGTTAGCTATAGTTCCACCTTCCTCTTCTATTTTACCGCTAAGAACAGCAATATAGCGTCTATCGTAAACAATATTATGCCACTCATACTCAAGTTGTTTACGAGTTTCCATATCTTTTGCATAAATTAGGAGTCCCGATGTCTCACGATCTAAGCGATGTACAACATGGGCATTACATTTCTGTCGAGTTCGCTTGAAATAACCATCAAGTATTGTCTTTACATTTAAAGATGATTGTCCAACACCCATTGATAGTATGCCATGAGCTTTCTCTACTACCACTAAATATCTATCTTCATAAACTAATTTTACATGCTTGCTTTGAAATTGGTCATTCTTTTTACTTGTGCTGATAGATATTTTGTCATCTTTATGCAAAGCAAAATCAAATTGCGTGACAGTTCTGTTATTAACTTTAATACCACGATTTTGTAATGTCGCCTTAATTTTCGACTTACTTTGCTTAACATTTACTAATAACCACTCCAATAAAGGAGCATCATCTTGTACATTCATTTGAACATACTTCTCTTTCTTCTTATATGAATTATCTTTCCTCATTCTATACAAAGATTCAATGTTTCGTTTCTTATATTAGTAGTCGTTAGAGAAGATAAAATAATGCAGAAACACAACTGCTTCTAAGGTTAATCCTTACTATTATTTTCGTTTTCTATCTCTATAAACTTTATAACCTTACAAGGATTTCCTACAGCAACAACATTATCTGGAATATCCTTTGTTACAACGGATCCAGCACCAATGGTTACATTATTACCAATAGCAACACCAGGAAGAACCACGACATTTCCACCAAACCAGACATTATTGCCTACTACTATCGGATAAGCATATTCAATATCTTTATTTCTTTCTTGTGGATTAGTTGGATGTCCAACAGTGTAAAAGGAACAATTTGGGGCAATGTAAACATTATTTCCAAAAATTACTTTCGCTTCATCTAATATAACAAGGTTAGTATTGGCAAAGAACTTTTCACCAATTTGTATATTGTGACCATAATCACAAAAGAAAGGAGCTATTATTTTAAATTCATTACCAGTTTTACCCAACAACTTTCGCAACCGTAAAGTACGTTCTTTATGTTTAGAAGGTGGAAGTAGGTTAAGATTATAACACTCCTCTTGACAAATACCAAGTTCTTTCAATAATTCAGGGTCTAATGCATAATAAGGCATTCCTTTTCCCATTTTCTCTTTTTCTGTCATATACTTATTTATCGTCAATAGTTTTTTGGAAAGCTAATCGCGGGTCACCATTCTCCAAATATATGATACCACAATACGTAAACCCTAATTTCTTCAGTCCGTTACGCATGATAACATTTTCTTTGTGAGTATCTATTCTAAGGTCTTTTACTTTCTTAAAGCAATATTCTATGGCTGTTGAAAGAATACCATGTACATTTGGAACAGATGCAATGCGATGAATTGTACCATAAGGTTTGTTGTTCAACCATCCTTCTCCTTCTATTTTTAGGTAGGTTGAATCAATTCCTTGAATAAACGCAAAGGTAGCAATAGGAGAAGTATCTTCTGACAGAATAAGATAACTATTTCCATCTACAATATCTGTCTTAATTTGTTCATTTGAAGGGTGTGTATTTCCCCATTGATTCAAGTTACCTGAGGCAATCATTTTTTCTCTACCATATTGTATTATTGATAGAGTAACAGGCAAATCGGCTAAGGTTGCTTTCCTTATCGTTTTCATTCGTTATAATCTTAATCGATAAAACGCCTTATTATATCGCCATAATTGTCTATACGTCTATCACGAAGGAATGGCCACCAGCGTCGTACATTTTCGCTTCGCTCAAGGTCTATATTTACGATAATACTTTCTTCATCATCAGTACACGCTTGATATTGAAGTTCTCCTTGAGGACCAGCTACAAAACTACTGCCCCAAAATAGAATACCATTAGTTTGTTGGCTTGGATCAGGTTCGTGCCCTACTCTATTTACAGCCACAACTGATAAACCATTTGCCACAGCATGACCACGCATTACAGTTGTCCATGCTTTACGTTGGCGCTGTTGTTCTTCTTTGCTATCACTACTTTCATAGCCAATAGCTGTAGGATAAATCAATATTTCAGCTCCTTGTAATGCCATTAGTCTTGCTGCTTCTGGATACCATTGATCCCAACAAATAAGCACTCCCAAGCGTCCTACACTCGTTTGAATAGGTTTAAAACCAATATCACCAGGAGTAAAGTAGAATTTTTCGTAATAAGCAGGGTCATCAGGGATGTGCATCTTTCTGTATTTACCTGCTATTGAGCCATCTTTCTCAAATACGACTGCTGTGTTATGATATAATCCAGCTGCACGTTTTTCAAACAAAGAAGTTACAAGTACTATACCACATTGTTTTGCTATTGCACCAAAAATCTCTGTTGATGGGCCAGGAATAGGCTCAGCAAGATTAAAGTTATTCACATCTTCTACTTGACAGAAGTAGAGTGAATTATGTAGTTCTTGTAAAACAACAAGTTCAGCACCACGTTTTGCTAAATCTTTAATACCTTCAATAAGATTTTCTATATTTTTATCTGTATCAGCTGTATTATGCAACTGTAACATTCCTATTTTCAATTCTCTCATAAATTACCATTTAGAGGTTTAAATAATGTAGAAATTAAACTTATCTTTTATAGTACACCTTCAGGGAACTGCATTGTCAGGCAATGAATAGAACCGTGTTGACGTATAATTATTTGTGAATCAACTCCAATAATATCATAATTTGGGAAAGCTAATTGTATAATATCTAAAGCCTGCTTATCGTTTTCTGGTTGATTGTAAGTCGGAACAATTACAGCACCATTAAGAATTAAGAAATTTGCATATGTAGCAGGTAATCTTTCACCTTCATCATAAATAGCTTCAGGTAATGGTAACTTATACAAGCGATAAGGTTTTCCATTTAAAGTTCTTAGTGATTTAGCCTGTTCATCAAGTGCTTTTAAATCATGATAGTGAGTATCATTGATATTATCAGTACCAATATAAAGCAATGTGTCGTTAGGTGCACATCTGAAGATGGTATCTATGTGCCCATCTGTATCGTCGCCTTCTAACTCTCCGTGCTCAATCCAAACAACTCGTTGCATATCGGGAAATATTTCTAGCAATCGCTTTTCTATGTCTTCTTGAGTTAAAGGTTGATTTCTGTATGGTGCATTAAGACACAAGGTTGTCGTAAACAAAGTATGTTTACCATCGCTTTCTATTGAACCTCCTTCCAAAACAAAGGCTTTATGATTTTCCAAAACACCGTCGAAAGTTCCCATAAAGTAGAGTTGTCTGTTAATGAGGTTGTCTTTATCCGATTGAAACTTCTCTCCCCATCCATTAAAACAGAAGTCCAATAGATGAGGTCCATTTTTTGTTTCCCCATTGTCAGATATAGGAAGTAAGGTAATAGGTGCAACATCTCTTGCCCATGTGTCATTATTTTCACATTGACGAAATATTATCCGCTGGAATTGGTCTGCCTTTAAATGTCTTGCAAGTAGTTTTTTAACTTCCTCTAAATATTGTGCTACAACCAACAACTTCTCGTAACGTGTTATAATCTCTGCGAGTTCAAGATAAGTTGTTGTAATTTCTTTCAAATAGGGTTGCCAATCTGTTTCCTTATGTGGCCATATTAGCATTATGCCACTTTGCTTTTCCCACTCTGCAGGAAGTCTAAAAGAATACTTGTTCAATTTGTTCACTCTTTTATAAAAGTTATTAACCAAAACCGATTCACGCCATTGTTAAATCAAATAAGCGACTCGTTTACTGCAAAGATACAACAACATAAAATCGTGAACAAGTTTTTTCATATATTTTATTCACAGATATGGCTTTTTTAAAGTACGACAAAATGAATATAGATATACTATTAAATATGCTGGTATGTTTTTTGATTAATGAAGTGTGTTGATAAATGTTAATATCGTGCCTTTTAGATGCAAGTATGTTAAAAATATAGCGTTAAACAATGACAAGAAGACGTTTTTTAGCAATGATAAAATATTTGTTAGGAAATAACCACTCTATTCATGTGCAATAATATTAGTCTAATTGCTAGATAATTACAACTGAACAAATATAATTTGTGCAATAAAAAATCTAGAATTTATTGCTAAAAACACTAAAAAAGGTAGTGCCATTAAGCGAAAATAATAATATAAAACCTCTGTTTTATAATGAAAAGCCAGCATTTTTATAATATAAAACCATCTGCTTTGTCATTACAAACAGACGGTTTTGACATTTGAAAGTATTTTCTTTAAAAGATTACTGCTCTTTTACAGTTTCACGATTCTATTTTAAAAATACTAGCCGGATTTTTAATATAAACACTTATAAACAGAAATTAACACTAAAGATTGACAAAAGAGAGTCTTCATCTCATATTATATTAGTTTATTTAGAATAAAGATAAGAAAATTCTTACACACACAAGAGGGTGTGTCAAAATGCAAATTAATAACTTGACAACTTTCAATCTATAAGTAGGGTTCTTCTAAAGGCAAAAAAAGACCATTTCTTTACTCAAAATCGAGTACAGAAATGGTCTTTTTAAATGAATTGTTTCAAACTGTAAGGTTATCAAAATGGCATTTTCATTTTGACACACCCTCTATAATAATGATGTTTACTCGTTTTTAGATGGTCTTGAACCGACTAAAGCATAGAAAAGCAAATATCCAAGCATGGCAACTACCAACCAATAACTATTAATATCGCCAATTTTAGTTGCAGTTAAATCTTGAATAAATGGCATAACTCCACCACCAAAAACCATAGTCATAAACAAGCCAGAGGCAGCTGCTGTATATTTACCAAGACCTTCTGTTGCAAGATTGTATATTACCCCCCACATAACGGAAGTGCATAGACCGCATAGAACAATGAAAACAACATTGACTGGAACTTCTGCATTAATTAGTCTCCAATTAGAAATATCAGGAATCATAAGATTCATTTTACTTGTTTCAGGCATAAAGATAGCGACAAGTAATAATGAAATAGCAATGACTGATGTAGCAGTAAGCTGTGAACGAGATGAAACTTTACCACTGATAAAGGCACTAACAAAACGTCCTACAAGCATTAACAACCAGTAAAAACCTGAAATAAGGCCACCTACAGCAGCACTTCCAAGTATGCCACCTTTTGAAATAGGCTCACTTAGATAAAACATGAGTTTGCTAGGAATACCTACTTCAATTCCTACATAGAAGAATATTGCAATGATACCTAGTTTCAATTGACGATAACCTAATGCTTCTTTAATACCACCTAAAACATCAGACTTTTCTGTTTCTGGTTCTGTAAGCTTCGTAAACCAAACTATACAGAACGAGAAAGCAAAAATTGCCAACGCAATAAGCAGTAAAGGTGTAACAACTTTTAGTGATGTTTGCTTTGTTATTTGACCTATCATAGAACCAGTGAGAATTGGAGTCAATGTCGCTGCAAGAGAGTTTAATGAACCTCCTGTTTGTATAAGTTGGTTACCGCGATTTCCTCCTCCACCAAGAAGATTCAACATAGGGTTCACAACAGTATTAAGAATACAAACACAGAAACCACATACGAATGCACCGAAAAGATAAACAATATATGTAAATAAGGAATTTCCATCCATATTGCTTGATATATATTGTATTCCTATACCTATCAATCCTAAAGCTAAAGCCACAAGAGCAGTTTTTTTATATCCATATTTTGTAATCATCATACCAGCTGGAATACCCATAAAAAAATAAGCAACAAAGTTCATCATGTTACCCATCATGCCTGCCCATTCATAATGTTCCTTCCAAATAGTTCCAAATGGCGCTGCCATATTTGTTACGAATGCGATCATAGCAAATAGAAATACCATGGTGATAATGGCCACTATTGCTCCTCTTTTATTAGTTTGATTTTCCATTGTTATAAATTTCTGTTTTATTAATTAATCTTATATTTTTCCTTTATTTTTCAACACCGAACTTATAGATAGTTTTTTGCTTATATTCCTTACTTGGTTCTAAAATTACAGAAGGGAAATAAGAACGATTAGGACTGTCAGGAAAATGTTGTGCTTCAAAACAGATAGCACTACGACGTGGGAAAGTTGCTCCATGTTGTCCTTTATAACCATCTGCCCAATTATCTGTATAAACTTGAAGTCCTGGTTCGGTAGTATATACTTCCATTGTTCTACCGCTCTTAGGGTCTTTTATACGTGCTGCAAATGATAATTCGCCTTCTTCTTTTTTATTCAGTACGAAACAATGGTCATAACCAGTACCATTCTTTATCTGTTCATTATCAGCATCTATATCTTGACCAACTAATTTAGGTTGACGAAAATCAAAGGGCGTACCAGCTACTTTTAGAATCTCACCTGTTGGAATAGATGTCTCATCAATAGGAATATAAAAATTGGCATTGATTTGACATTCTAGTTCTTCAATACTTGGAGTCGGATTAGCAATACCAGCCAACGAGAAATATCCGTGACTAGTAAGATTTATTATTGTTTTCTTATTGGTTTTTGCTGAATACTTTATAATAAGTTCGTCATTATCAGTAAATGAATATGCAACCCAGACTTCTACTTCACCAGTAAAGCCTTCTTCTCCGTATGGAGATGTATATTTTAGTACTACGGCATGTTCATTTACCTGTACTGCATTCCAGACTTTAGTATTAAATCCTTTCTTTCCTCCATGCAATGAGTTTGGTCCATTGTTAATAGCAATATTGTATTCTTTTCCATCTAATTGGAAATGTCCTTTAGCAATACGATTGCTATAGCGACCAACGAGTGTTGAAAGATAAGGCTCTGGAGAATTGATAACATCTTGAATATTATCATGTCCTTGAATGATATTTGCCAAATTCCCTTCTTTGTCAGGTACCATAATAGCAACTATTGCACCACCATAATTAGTGAAAGCTATTTCGTTACCTTTTGCATTTTTAAGTATATAGAGGTCTGTTCTCTTACCGTCTATCGTAGTCTGGAAATCTTCTTTTTTCAGACCACACACATATTGTGTCTCTTCGGCATTTACCATGTCGCTCTGATCTTAGTTATAATGTCTATATTGCAAAGGAAACAAAAATAACCGATATCACAAACTATTTTAAAATAAAAGGGGGATAACTGTGTGTTAAAAACAATTAAAAGAGGGTGTGTCAAAATTGATACATCCTCTTTTTATTCTTCCTTTACCTT
>NZ_JABZSJ010000080.1:0-8986 GCF_015262605.1 Prevotella aurantiaca
TTGTCACATAAGAGAAAACGACGCTAAAATAAGCACATTTTTGTCACATAAGCCCAGATGTTATATATTTCTTATTCCAGTATTCGTTAATAAGTCCATTGTTTAGCTTTTATTTCTTTATGCTTTATGTATAACTACTAAAATATAGATAATCCAGCAACGTTCAATATAAAATTGATTTTATTAAATTAAGGTGATGATTTTTCAGCCAAACTAAGTATATTTGCAGTTGTGAACTTTAGTTTTACAACTATAGCTCTCTATTTTACAAACGTTTTTCTTATTCAGATTTCTTCCCCAAGTAAGCATCAATTGTTTTCAGTATCATTTCTTTATCATCAAAAATATTGTAATAAACGATTATTAAAGCATTTTTTCTCCAGAAAGTAAAACATAGAGTGGGGGATTCCGATGCAACGTCTACCTTTATAGGCTCGTTGTCAATCTTTCTTTTTAGATAGTTTAATAAATTTTGTTGGTCGGACGGAAATTCAAGTTTGTCTATAACGAAATGCGCATTACAGATGCTATCATTATCGTTTTTGTATGAAGCATTTAAAAAGGTGTGCTGACAATTGTATCTTATGTTGGTGATTTTTATATTTAACGATTTTCTATCCCTTTGGGTGAGCGACTCAAAGTAAGGAATAATATATAGTCGATGTATATGTACTATTTGAGGAATAGCGGTACGCGTCTCCTTAGGATATGCTTTTTTATTCCAAGCATATTCTATGAACTCTAAAACCTTGAAATCTGTTTTACAAGAATCTTTATGCAAAAACTGTAGGGTTGTATGGCACGAACTTGTATCTTTTGCTGTAACAGAAGAAACAAACAATAAGTTAAACAAAACAAAGAATGAAACAAAGTATTTGACTAAGTAAGTATTCTTTATTGTTTGGTTAGAGACAACTCTATGTATTTCTCGCAATTTCATCTTTAAAAATATTATAGTTACAAGTTCTTAACTACCTTACAAATTTAGGTATTTTGCATGTAACAGCCAAAGAAATAAAAGCTTTTAATAAACGTATTAAAAATTTTGAAAGACGCCTTTTCATGCCGTTATTTTGTTATTATAGGTTGTTTCCGAACTGATTTTTCTTTGTTCGTTTTCATGTAACGATATACCCAATATCTCACTTTCAACTAGCGATTTAGCCCTTGCGTGAGGAAGGGATAATTATGACTTGAAAATTTATAATAAAAAACGCACAAGTTTATTATTATAATTTTTTATTTTGTAATTATAAAATTAAAATTTATAATAATAAAATTTCGGAAGACTATTATAGCCTGATTTTATGTACTTAATATGAATATTAAAACCATTCAAAAAGAGAAAGCAAATGGTTGTCTTTTATGCAGTTATCATACCATTCGTTGTAGTCGGTTGGTACTTCGGCACTCATTCCTTTCAGCCAATATTGTTCGCCATAAGCACCCAACATTGCCCAATGATATTCAGTTTCATGACTTATGCATATTACATCATCAAAATCGGCTGGCTTTTTATAATAATGTTTCTTTAGAATTTCATCTGCTTCGGCTTCTGTTTTGTGTCCATATTTTACCAAAATACACCTGATAATAAACAGCCATGCGTTATAATACATACCAACTTTTTCGCCTGTCTTATTGTCCGAAAAAACTAATAACTCTTCCATTTATTTTTTAGTTGTAGCAATTATAAATATCGTCTATATTTTTTGCGCTCTCAATAGACATTCCTTTGGGTATTATTCCTGCATAAAGGAGCGAGTAAGTGTGAGTGCGAAATTCTTCTGACATTAAATTATAAAAATATAATTGTGCTTCAGTAAGCATCTTTTTATCAATCAATATACCTTTACCAAGATATTCATGAAATAAGATGCTGCTCAAATCTTCTAACATAAACTTATGGGGTGGAAAATTAAAATCTTCGTCAATATTTATTTTTCTTATTGTGTCGTATCCATTCATAATATCATTGATAGTGTTTTTCTGATATCTTGCATCTTTATGTAAACTATCAATCATCATAGCAGATGTTGCTAAAACACATTCATAACCATTTCCCCATACAAATGAATGTTGTTTGGGTGTAGAAAGGGAAGTAATAGCAAGTTCTTTGTCAAACTCCATTCCATTTATACAGAAACCCAAATTGGTAATACCATCTTGTTGGGTGGTAATATTTAAATCATGGATTTTTAAATTTGGATTTTTGAAACTCATCAATCCACATGCAAAAAGTATCTCTCTAATATTTTGTGAGTTAGCATTATGCATCAACGTTTCAAAAGTTTTTTGATTGTTGTTTAATGCTGATTTATAAAAAATAACTTCTGGCGTTTGCGTTTCTATATTGTCAGGAAATACGTTTTTTACAAAGAATTGAAAACGCTTATAAAATTTAAACTCGTTAGAATATTGCAAAGACAATTTCGGTGCTGCAATCTGATATTCTATAGGTTGTACTAAGATAGAATTTTCGTCTCGAATAAACTCTTGAAATATATATCCTAAGAAGTTTAAAATTTCATTTTTATATTGATGTTTCCCTTTTTGAAGAATGTTGAACTCTATAACTTCAATTACAGGTTCTATAATATCATATATTTTAAATTGGTGTTTTATGTTGGGAGCTAATTCGTTATAAAGAAAATATTCAATATTTTCTGGCGAGTCATTGGCAGAAAATAAATAATCTAATTGAGAAGGTATTTCTTTAATAGCCTCCTTGTTCGGTGCTTGATATTGTTGCCAATTTATATACATCTTTTCCATCTTATTTTGCAATTTCTTATCCTTTTGTTGCTTTACTAAATACCTGCATTATTAAAGAGGAAATATTACTTTCATCACTTTTTCTGCATTGGCATTCCATTTTATTTGCGACAAATTGCCGTCTGTATATTCTAAGATAAACTTGCTTTTATACACGTTATTGGGAAAGAAATCTGTATTCTTAAATAACGACCTGTCTTTATGTTGTCTGTCAATGGATATTATCCGATTATTTTCGTTGTAGAAATATTCTTCTGCTATAAAATTTCCTTTGTTATCCATATTCAACATACATATCATTTGTCCATCTTTTAATATTGCGTGCTGTATATAATCAATCTGCTCAACAATATTAAAGCTATAAACTATAATTTCCGAACTACGGTATTCAAAGAATATATATTGGGCGGGCAAATCGTAATTGTCGGTATAGCCATAAATAGCAACAACTTTGTTTTCGGCATCTAAAAAATGCTGAAAATTACCACTCTTTTTCGATGGTGTTTTGGCTAACTTTCGTCCTCTTTTAATATTCTTTCTTTCCATATCAAAAGGGTAAATTTCAAATAGGACTGATGTTCCCCAAATGCAATAAGTATATTCAAGTTCTTTCTTCTGATTGAAGAGAGAAGCTGTATCGTTAGAGTACAGATTTCTCAAAACTTTTTCTTGCTCTTCTATATTCATTTCGTATTTACATTTATTTTTTGGCAATAAAACCGCAATAACCCACTTCCGCTATTGTTCATGGTTTATATCCCCATTTTATTTGTTTATTTTATCTTTCTGTTTGCAACTTATATGAAAAGCTGAATAGAGTAGGGGCTTACAATGAGATATTCTTCCACTTATTTTTTCCTACTGAAAATTCTGTTGTATTCTATTTCCCACGAATTCTCTATTTTGACGAAATCGGAGAGTCTGTTTTTAGCAATTTCAATATTGTTCATATACGAATGATATAGATAAGTGTTTTGTTGTAAACCAAAGTTCGCACTGCAAATGTAGTTGTTTACTTTGAGATGACCTTATTTTGTTCCCATAAATTCTCTTCTTCACTGCTTTTTATTTGTTTGTTTCCCTAAGTTTCTTTACTTTTGTACGAGAATGCAATATAAAGAGATAATAATAAAAAAACAGGTATACATGGATAAAATAGAAGAAATAAAAAAAGAGATAGAAATTATTGACACGGTTGATGATTCTAATATAAATGATTTGGATTCATTGTGTGAAGATATAATTGAATTGAATAAGGAAGGGTGGGATACGGCAATACTGATGGACCCACTTTTTAGAATTCTGGAGAATAATACAGAATTTGATTTCGGTATGCCTGGACAGATTGTGCATACGTTAGAAAAACATTATAAGAAAGGACTGGAACAAGAATTATTTAAATCGCTTAATCGAAAACCAACTTTTTACACGTTGTGGATGTTGAACAGAATTTTAAACGGAACTTCTGACCCTAAAGAAAAAGAAGGATATATGGAAATGCTGGAAAGTATTCTGCAGATGGAAATTCCTGATTATCTAAAAGAACAAACAAAACACTTGATTAACTTGCACTCATAACATTGTAATAACATTGGAATAGAAAATATGAATATGACTGCAGAAGAATTTGTAAACAACGTAAAAAACGAGGTTTTTAAGGAAACGTTTGAGTATTATTTTAAAATGCTTCCTAATCCGATTGCAGGGACAGATAAAAACTGGAAAGCGAGCAAGGAATTATATCATAGTTTGAACGAAGAGCAAAAACAACAAATGCAGACTTTTACAAGGTTGGTTATGCAAGATGTGGTATCTATGCTTTTTGGAAAGTTAGATAATATTTCTTCATTTGCAAACCAAGAAGGCGATTTTGAACTTACAATAAACGGAAATGTGATAAATGGCGACCTGCAAGATATATTCTTAATGGGTATGGATAATTAAAGTCTGACAATTCAACCTTAGGTTACGAACGGACAAAGGACAAATATAATAACAAAGCGTTTTGATTCCCACATACCCAATAACGAAAACGACAGCATTCTTAAACAAGTAAAAGAAATGTGTGCTACAACGGGAATTAAAATATGTATCGAGTAGCAGCAGTATAAACATTAAGAATTGCCTTTATTCCTTTAAGGAACGTCGCTTTCTAAAATATCCTTTTCATATAATCGATTGGTTCACGATTATTACAATTAAGGATTTCTAAGAACTTGCCACCTTTGAAACCATGTTTGCATAATTCTTTTTCAGAGAATAATGCGCCTTTAAACAATGCTATTGTAGCGATTATTTTATAAGTTTATTTGAAAAACGTAAACAGTTATCAAAAATAGGTTGTATATTTGCAGAAACATTTGTAAGGAGCGATAATGAAAGAAGAAAATTTTAAGAAAAATGGTAGAGGTGGACGACGAGAAGGAGCAGGACGTCCTAAAGGAAATCGCCGTTTATTTTCTTTTCGTATAGAAGAACGATTAGCAGATTTTATTGATAGTCATGAAAACCGAACAAAGTTTATACATAACTGTATAGAAAATGCTTTCAGTAGACAGGAAGAAGATAATATATTTCCTTTGCAACAAACATTAGGCGACATATATTCGGCTATGAATGTTCGATCGTTTACACTACCAATGTTCGACAATGCAAGCTTTGTAGCAGGTTTTCCTTTGACATTAGATACCGACGAACAAGCCCAAAATATAGATATTCTTCGCATGCTTTGTCCAAATCCTGAGGCTTCTTATCTGATAAAAGTAAAGGGCGATTCTATGATAGATGCAGGTATTAGCGATGGAGATATCATTATTGTTGATAAAAGTAACCGTAATCCCACCGAACATGAAGTAGCAGTATGTGAATATAATGGTGAATATACCATTAAACATGTTGTTCAAAATGAAGGAAAAATGTGGTTAGTTCCAGCCAACCCACAATATCCACGTATAGAAATTCTCGAAAAAGACGACTTTTCTGTATGGGGAGTAGTAACTTATACCATTCATAAACCTCGATCGTAAAATAATGTGGGCATTAGCTGATTGTAATAGTTTCTTTTGCTCTGTAGAAAAAGCTTTCCATCCAGGATTAGAAGGAAAGCCTGTTTGTGTATTGTCGAGCAATGATGGAAATATTATTGCACTCACCCCAGAAGCTAAGAAAATGGGAATTAAGCGAGGCGACCCCGTATTTAAAGTTAAAGACATTATTTCTTGTAATAATGTAAAACTTTTCTCTACTAATATGAGGCTCTATGCAGCAATGTCGCGCCGTGTAACCAATATTTTAAGAAAAAGCATTCATCGAGTAGAAAATTATAGCATTGACGAAAGTTTTTGTTGTCTTGATGGTTATGAGCGGCTCTATGATATGGAAAATTTTATGAGGGAAATTGTAGAGAAGGTGCGTTTGTGGACAGAAATTCCAATGAGTGTGGGAATTGCACCCAGTAAAACATTAGCAAAAGTTGGAAGCAAATTTGCAAAACAATATAAAGGTTATCGTTCTGTATGTATGATTGATACAGATGAGAAAAGACGTAAGGCTTTATCTATTTCTGATTTATCTGATGTATGGGGAATTGGCAGACGTACATTAGAAAAATTAGAATATTATGGTGTGCATACTCCTTTAGAATTTGCAGATAAAAGCGAAATTTGGGTAAAAAGTCGCTTTACATTGCCAACAGTTCGTACATGGCGAGAACTAAATGGTATTGATTGTATCGATACGGCAGAAGTAATTGCCAAACAAACTATATGTACGAGTCGCAGTTTTGGTAATATGGTTACCGAACTTGACGACCTTAAAGCGTCAATAGCTCATTTTGCTTCTTCATGCGCAAATAAACTTCGTGGTCAATCTTCTCTTTGTAGAAGCGTAACCGTATTTATAACAAGTAATCGCTTTCGTGATGATTTGCCACAATATAGTAATATTCTTACCCATACATTGCCCATTGCAACAGCCGATACACTTGAAATTACCAATACAGCCATTACAATTCTTAAAGAACTCTATCGTCCAAGTATACAATATAAGAAGTCGGGAGTAATTCTTGGCGATATATCTTCTAACAAAGTTGTTACACAATATCTTTTCGACCCTATTCCTAATCGTCCCGAACGGCATCATTTAATGCAGCTGATAGATAAAATCAACCAACGTTATGGAACAAAAACCATTTTACTGGGGGTAGAAGGTGTGGAAAACCAAAAGTGGACAACCAAATGTGAACAACGAACTCCAAATTATCTTACAGACATCAACGAAATAATGACTATCAAGATTTAAAAATTTTATTACGACTTTCTATTCTTCTACCTTACTTGCTTTGTTGTATTCATCTTTAGTCATTATTCCCTTAACGGCTTCCTTTGGACTTGTTGCCTCCTTATAGAATATCCAATGAATTATAGATTTAGACTCATAAATAGATGTATATGCTTGAACGAAAGTCCAACCTTTGTTAGACATATAATTACCTGCATCAACCATACTATTAAATGGGATTTCTTCTCCTTTTTCATCAACTAATTTTTGTTTATTTTTGAGTCCACTCCATGCAGAATACACGGGATTGTTTCCAAAGTCAAAAACAATTTTTAATCCAGCTGATAGTTCTTTTTCAATACCTTTGACTTCGCAATAGTATTTTTTGGTTTGGGCTATCATAGTGATAGATGATATTAACATGAGAAAGATGAGGGCAGTTTTTTTCATACAATTCCTATTTTGTTATAAATGTTCGTAGTATTTTCTTATTTTTCTTCTGCAAGACTCTAGAAGAAAATAAGGTGTGATACATTAAATGATACCTAAGTGTTTTATATAAAACTATTTTTCTCCTTTTAATCGTTTTATTTCTTTATCGAAATCAGATATATATTCTACATCTTGTTTATGACGAAAGACCTCATATTCTTGTTCGGCTTTTAATTTAGCCTCTAAAGTGGAGATATTCCCTAATCCTTCAAGCAAAGGACGACCTGCAATAGTTAGAAATCCATCAAGTAGTGTGCTCCAATCGTGCATAGTCATAGGAATTTCTTGTTCTGCACGATCTTCTGCTAAATCAAGATAGGCAGAAACAAGACGATTGATTGCCGTCATGTGCTTTTGGTCAAGGTAATTCTTGGCAATTGTTACATCAGACTTCATAACTTTTCCGTCGGGTGCGTGTCTCCATGTAGTCAATCCCATATGAGGCTGGTTAGCGTCAGCCTTTTTATAAATAATTTCTGCTGCTGTTTGTCCGGAAATAGCCCAATGTAATTTATTTTGCACCGATGCAAAGAAACGTTTTGTTTCTTGTGCTTGCTTGTCATAGTCTACCGACAGCGCATAAATATCTGTAATTTTCTGATAAAAACGTCGCTCACTGGCACGTATCTCGCGAATATCTTCTAATAAATCCTTAAAATAATCGTGTCCAAATTGTTCTCCTTGCTTCAGTCGTTTTTTATCAAGTACATAACCTTTTGTTATGAACGAATTAAGCACTTTCGTAGTCCATCTTCTAAAATGTGTAGCTTGTTCTGAATTGACTCTATATCCTACGGCAATAATTGCATCTAAAGGGTAGAATGTAACATCACGTGTTACTTGACGAGTGCCTTCATTTTGAACTGTTCGGAATTTCCGAATAGTTCCTTCCTCTGATAGTTCTCCTGCTTTGAAGATATTTTTTAAGTGTTCGTTAATGGTACTGATATTCACATTGAATAGTTCTGACATACGTTTTTGTGTAAGCCAAAAAGTACCATTCTCATAACGTACCTGTATGCTTATATCTCCATTGTCGTTAGTATATAATATGATGTTGCTTTCCATTGTGGAATTATTTTATTTTCTCGATACTCTCTCCTGTATATGGCTTAGAAAGGAAGTTATGTGGTTGCTAATTATTGTTTGAACTTAATGTAAACCATTCTCAAATTGGGCCAGTCAGCCATCTATTTGCGATACTTTTCTCTGCCATAACAACGCATAGCCAATTTGGATAATTGCTCATATCCATAGTTTGTATCTATTCTTATACTTATTATACTTAATTTGTGCAAAGATAAATATTTATCTTTAAATATTTGATTGTTTTTTGAAATTATATACAAGCAATAATAGCTTACCGAGAAACGAAATAATGAAAACAGGCTTATATGACAAAAATGTGCTTATTTTAGAGTCGTTCTCTCTTATGTGACAA
>NZ_JABZSJ010000081.1:0-8670 GCF_015262605.1 Prevotella aurantiaca
TAGACAAGGTAAAGGAAGAATAAAAAGAGGATGTATCAATTTTGACACACCCTCTATTTCTTTGTATTGTTGATTTTATTTTTCTGAACAATACGTGCCTACCAAAAGGTAGGTCTAGATATTCTTCATTGTTTTCACTTGAAAAACAAACATAGATTTTACACTTCTATTTGGGAAGTATAGTATAAGATATTATTGTAGCAGAATATAAAGCTTTTTCCTAACAAGACCTCTGCAATGTTTTCATGGCAGAGGTCTTAAAAAATCTATCTTAATATAGTCTTCTTTCCATTTACAATGTATACACCTTTTAATCCTTCCAAGGTTTTCGAATTCTTACGAACAACTTTTCCATCTATTGTATAAACATTGAAGTTTTGGTGGGATGCATAAAGAGCATCGACTCCAGAGACTACCATACTAACAGACACAGGTGCAGACTCAATACTATCTGCATACACAGCTGTAACACTAAAGAGATGATTTCCATCTTTCAAAGGCTGTTCTACAAAATAAGTTGTAACCCCTCCTTCTATCGTTGCTATTATTTTTTTATCAAGATATATGTTATACTTTTTCACATCATCGCCTTTTACCGAATATTTTATATCATCAACTAAAAGACCAAATGCATCAGAAGCTGTGTGATGTATAGCAAAATACTTAGTTTTATCTGGCAACGTAAAGAAGCGTTGTGTCCAATCCATATTGGGTGTTTCAGTTTTTCCAAGTTTTACAAAACTTTCTATATTTCTATTGGTTGTAGAATAAAGAACTTCATAAGTTTCATCCCCATACATCAACGAAAGACACTTTACATAAAAAGTTATAGTTTGTTCAACACCTGGAAGTTCAGGAGAAATAAGCCAATCATCTGCAGCACCTTTTACTGGGCAAAACGATATAAGATATTGACTACCAGAATGCGCTCTATCCTTATCGTAAATATTTGCACCAAAAACTATTTCGGGGTTAATTACCTGCCATGCATGTGGCTTAGAAGAATTCTTATAACTAACAGCTCCCCACATATTTGTTACTTTACCATCACCATCTACTAATTTCCAATCACCAAAAGAGCCTTCATTAGATGATTCTGTTACACCTCCTAAAGAGAACGGAACAAAAATATCTGTATTTTCAAAATTTTCTACTATTGGACGAGTAGTCTTCTGTGGAGTATTCCATTGCATTCTTACACCTGAATCTTCTTGTTTTGCTACAAGATTTTCAGGAGTAGCAGCTTGAGAAATAAGAACATTAAGCGTGCTTTTTGCAATATTATTCTCGAGCATTTCGTCTGGTGCATAAATAATTTCAGCCTTAATTAAACGTGAGCCAGCCTCATCAAATATTGTGGTTGGCATAGAGGCTTCAAAAAGTTGTTCATGCATAGATGATAAATTGTTTTCAACTAATTTATTTACTAATTCTTTATCATCGGCCATTATTCGTATCGTATAATTATTTGCCGGCTGTAATCCATAGTTTTTAATAACGAGTTGAATAGCCGCAGTATCTCCAGCCTGCACTGTTTCTGGCACAAATAAAGAAGCCACCTTAAGGTCGTTGTTTGTCATATTTACGATATTGATATTATCGAATGTTATACTACCTTCCGAGTTAAAAGTTTCAAATAAGCCTAGTCGAATATATCTTTCCGTTTTGTATGACGACAAATCTATCTTATAAGTTGCATACTCTTTATTAGGACTAATTACATCTGCCAATGTTTCAGTACCATCAGGTTTTACCACATATACCCCAATAGTATTTTGTTTATCGGTGCCTTTTACGTCAAAAGTAAGCATAGGCTTTGTTGCACCAGCTAAAGAGATTTTACCAGAATACAATTCACCATATTCATCAGAAGATGGAGAAACAATATCAAAAGCATAATTATCGCCATCGGATGCTTCACCAGATAATTGCATTTTTACACCACTACCGGTGCCATTGAAATCCCAATAAGTGGTTAATTGTCCTTTCGTAACACTTTCTTTAAATGGAATACTATAAGCCTTTCCTACAAGTAGACCGCTCATACGAGCTTCTCCTGCTCCAGCTGCATTTACAGCTCGTACTGCCCAATATGCTATGCCTTGTTTTCCTTCATTTGTATTAAATTCTATGTTAGAAGATGTACCATCATGAATCGTAGCAAGTTTTTCTGCAAGCAACATTGTTCCATTATAAGAAGCTGTATTCCAAATTTCATAATCAACCTTATCGGTAATTACAAGTCCTCCCGTAGCCCCGATTGAACCTACTTTATCCCATGTAATCTTAACATTTTGGTCATTGTCTGCTACTCTAATATTTTTGACATGCTCTGGAACATCTACGCCAACATAAACAACCTGTTGACTTTTCTGTCCCTGTTCTTCACCCATAAAAGGTAGTGTAGTATAAGTATGGTTACCAAGAAGCACCTCATTATCTTGATAAGTAATTTCAGTACTTGGAGGAATATTGCTAAACGTTTTAATAATTTTATTATCGCGTCTCAATTCTATCTTTGTCAATGGTTCATTCAATGTTGTTCCACCAACTGTTTTTATTGGAGCTTTAAAAGAAATATTAGCTATTAGTCCTCCATTAGCATCTGCAACAACATGAAAATCACGAACAGAATCTGGAGATTCAGCTGTCGCATTTTGATCAACCATAACAGAATCTACATATAGTGTCCAACCTCCAGTTGTACTAATTGCATGAATACCTATATGATATTCTCCGTCTACATCTACTTTTATTTGATTATTCTTATATTTTTTATATGTGGCAGAATTAACATCTGTTTCAGATAACACGTTGTTTTTCATATCTTCAACACTTGTTCCTTTTCCCATCTTTACCTCAAAACGTTCAGGATAAACCTTACTTTGTCCTGCACGGCCTTTTGCACTTAAAGCAATAGTATATGTACGACCAGCTTTCATCTTTATAGGCGGAGAAAACATCCAATCATCAGCAGCCTTCGGACCAAAAGTATAAGAAGCAGCCTTTGCTCTCTTATCGTAAACCCATATTGCTCGTGTACCAAAATCTGACTCTTCCTTATCATTATTAACATCAACAACTCTCCAAATAGCAAATTTGTCAGCACTTTCAAAATCTTCCATATAAGGCACACTAAAAGCTGCACCTACTTGTTCCGAATTAGAGTAAGCTATCTCACTACGCTGTTCTCCATTCCGTGCAACAATTCCATATCTATAGTTAGCAAAGTCACCAATAGCAATTTGGTCTTCTACATAAGTGTCACCATAGTTTTCTGCTATTAATTTCTTTTCTCCATTTCCAATTCGATAAATATCATAATAGATTCCTCCTAAAAATCCATCGTGTAGTCCTTTTTGTGGAGCTTCCCAATAAACATAGGCATTCCCACTTGACTTATCTAGTTCCATTACAATATTAGAAACAGGCATTGGCACATCGTAACCAATCCACTGCCGTACTTTTGCAATTGGAGAATTACCAATTGAATTGGAAAGCATTACCTCAAAACTATGCATGCCTGTACTTACTATAGTAGGAATCGTTTCATTCTTTCCAGGAGATGTTGTTCCTGTAGCTATTATATTGCCATCGGCTATAACCTTATAATAAAGCTCATTACTTAAAATCTGTCCATCGTAACTTAATGTAGGTGCTGTAAAGACAACCGAACCTGTTGTTGCTCCATCAATAAACATCAAAGATAAGTCAGTCACTTTTGCTGGTGCTCCATTAAGTGCTTCTGGTTGACGGATAATCATTCCTGAAAAAGTATATTGTCCGAATTTATATATTTCAGTAGCCGCACCTGTTTTAAGATCTACTGTATAAAGTGAAGTACTTTGTTTCTTTTGGTCAGTACCTAACCAATAGAATACATCATCACTTTGATCTATCTCGCCAGTCTGAAAGAAAAATGAACCAGAAGAATCTGAAAGTGTTATTCCTGTTGCTCCTATCAGTATTTCTTTTCCAGCCCCCTTATCTATTTGGTAAAGATTACCATCTGTAGCTATACCATAAAGCACTCCAGCTTTTGTAATACCCATAGCGATATAATACTTATTTGTTGCAAAGAGTGTAGAACGACTTCTGTTTGGATAATCAATAATACCAATTTCTCTACTTTTTCCATCAGCAGAATAAAATTCACCATAGATTGTTCCATCTTCTGCTGTAGCCGTTTCAAAAGCCATTAAAGAATAGTCGCCAAGAACTTCACTCCCTATTAATGTCCAAGAATTGGTATCTATCGTATATAAAGTAGGCGTGTACTTTTTATCTTTTGACATTGCATTATAGCCTGCATATAATTTCCCATCAACTAAACCAATACCATTATAAAACATAAAATTCCCATTGATAAGTGGGTTTAATTCTTTCGGAGCTAAAGAATTAAAACTAGATATACTCCGATCGGTAGCTTTCGTCATACCTGGAGCATAGGTTACATTTACCCAAATTTCTGCTCCTCCATTTGTTTTCAATAATTTTTGCTTATCAAATGACAAAGATGATGATAATCCTTGCTTTTGCATTAGTTTATGCCCACTTCCATAAGAATAAGCAAGTGACTTTCCTCGTTCAAATAAAGAAAGTTCATTTTCGCGCTCATCAATGCGCACTTTTTCTTCAGATGCAAAACGTTGTAAAGACATGCAAGGCCTTTCTGTGTAGTTTTGTGCAATGGCAATATTTCCCACCAAGAGGAACATACTAGCCAACAAAAGGAATGTTTTTCTCATTGTATAATTCTCCTATATGCAGCGTGATTGTTTGGTTTGTCCAACGGGTCTCAAAGATGAAGCCGTTAAGGTTTGACAAATAATAATTATCCGTATTCCTGCTGCACGGAAAAGGATATGTTAAAGGTGCTACAAATATAGCATTATTCTCAAAAAATTGCAAAATAAAGAAACAAAAATATTACACATTCCTTAAAATTCTCTATAATTAGTAATAAAACTTTGATTATTTAGCATCACTACTTAAAAAGATTTTAGTTGAATAAATGAAATTTTACCTAACAACATTTCAACACAAAACTATAGTTTGAAATTTATAATTATAAAATAAAAAATTGTAATTATAAATTTGAAATTTGTAATTATAATTTTGATGAAATATAATAATAAATTTCTAATGAGCATTTACCTTCCTCTAAAAAGCTTTATTTTTATCTTGCGCAGGAATAGAAAATATTGCTACATCATAACCAAGAATACAGAATTACAAATACTTTTTCGTTCGCTAATTATAGTATATCTACTCTCATTGAGGAAAGATTTCTCTTTATCCGTTTCTTTTGCCGTCATTTTACACAATTACCATACAAATAAACAAGAAAAACAATAGAAAGTTTGCAAATTAACGAAAGAAACATTATTTTTGCGACATGTTGTAAAACTTAAATTTATCTACTAATATTTTATTTAATGCTTATGAAACAGAAACTATTTACCAAAGGAAACATGAAAGTTTTCATCACATTAGTATGTATGTTGCTATCGTCTACGATGGCTTTTGCACAAAAAACAATACATGTAGAAGAAGCGGGGTCGTTAATGAACAAATTAACGGAGGAAGAAATGCTTTCGCTTACCGAACTAAAAGTTACGGGAAACTTAAATGGTACTGACATATTATATATTCGTGCCATGGGCGGAAGTACAATTGCAGGAGCAAAAACTGATGGAAAATTACAGATTCTTGATTTATCGGAAGCAAATATTGTATCGGGCGGCACCTCTTATTATTATGTTGACGAAGATTTGGAATATTACACAAAAGACAACACTATATCTATAAATATGTTTTGCAGATGCAGTGAATTGCGTAAAATAACTATTCCGAATAGTGTTACAACGATAGAAAGAAATGCATTTTTATTGTGCGACAATCTTACGGAAATTATTGCAAAACCTGAAAACAACAACTTTAAAACAGCTGATGGTGTACTCTTCGACAAGGAGATGATTACCTTAATTAAGTGCCCAGATGGTAAAACTGGCACTTATATTATTCCAGAAGGCACACAGAAACTCTCTGACGAAGCCTTTTCTAATACAGAGAAATTAGAGAAGATAGTTATTCCTGCATCGCTAAATAGTATCGGTGGCTCTAGTGGCATGGTTCCTTTCTATATCTGTAATGAATTGAAGGCTTTCGAAGTACATAAAGACAACAAAACATTTGCATCGGCAGATGGTGTGCTCTTCGATAAAAATATGGAAACACTTCTAAAATATCCCAAAGGTAGAAGCGGTGAATATATTGTACCAGAAATGGTAAAAAAGATTGGTAAATACTCTTTCTACGAAGCTACCGAACTTACCAATATAATTCTGCCAAAATCGCTTACCGAGATAGAAAGTTCTGCATTTGCACACATCAAAAATCTTACAACGATTACTTTACCCGAACTTGTTGAACAGATAGGATTTGGTGTATTTATGAATTGTACAGGACTAACCGAAGTGCACGTTCTTGCAGTTTCACCTCCATATTGTGGTTCAATGGCATTTTATAATATAGACTTCGAACAATGTAAACTTTTTGTGCCTCATGGTAAACGTGATGTCTACAAAATAAGTACCCCATGGTCGTCATTCAAACATATTGAAGAAGCTGCAGAAAAACCTTATGCTACCTTTACAACAAGCAAAAAAATAGGCAGCGAAGTTGTTTCTCGTATTCTTGGTAATGATATTACATTCGACGGAATTAAGTTCATAAGAACAAAAGAAATGATGGGAGAACGTTTAGACTTCTATGAGGTTATGAAGAAAGATGTAAGAATCGAAGGCAACATAACAGAGATGAGCATTGATAACTTTGATGTGGAAGCACTCGATGTAAGTCATTGTCCTACATTAAAAATATTAAGCTGTAAAAATGGAAAGTTGGAAAAACTCGATTTATCTAACAATAAAGAAATTGACACGCTAAACTGCAGTTATTGTGGATTAAAAGAACTGAATATTACACAATGTGGTAAGCTTGTTTTTCTTGATTGCGACGAAAACGAACTTACAAAATTAGATATCAGCAAGAATCCTCTTATTAATTATCTCTCGGTAAATAATAACACGATTGGTACCATTGATGTCAGCATACAAAAATATCTTGAAACGCTTGCTGTAAACAGAACTGGAATTGAAAAATTGAATGTTTCAAACAACCAATATCTTGCTAACTTGTATGCAAACGAAAATAAACTTGCTGAAATCGATCTTACAAAGAATAACAATTTAAAGGAACTACAGTTGGCAAAGAATAACTTTAAATCATTCACACTTAAATCGTCTACATTACAAAAACTTTATATCAACGATAATAAGTTGACAGCAATGCAACTCGACCTTCCCGAATTGGAGTTACTTTGTGCTTATAGTAATGAACTTTCTGAACTTGATTTATCAAAGCTGAAGAAAGTAAATACGCTTTCGCTACATCACAACCTGCTAACTGATGTAAACTTAAAACCAATTGAAGAGTTAGAGTATATCTGGATTGATAATAACAAACTAAAATCGCTTGACTTATCGCAAAACCAGATGATTTTAACCATAACATGTTATACTAATCAGTTATCACCAAATGCTTGTAAATCGCTTATGACAGGACTTCCACAACGTAATGCCAGTGATATTGCCGACATCATCATCGTAAATACTAAGGAAACCGAAGGCAATATTTGTACTAAGTCGGCTGTAGCTATTGCTAAAACGAAACAATGGAATGTTATAGACTTTGCTGGTGGTACCGAAGGATATCCAGGTTTACCTTATGAAGGAACTGATGATCCTACCAATATACAAGGTGTAGATAATAATACCAAAGCAGAAGTTTTCACAATTACTGATGGAAAGATAATATTCAATGGTAATTATGGCGAGGCTATACTCTACAATGCACAAGGTGCAAAAATTAGTTCATTCAATAATCCTACGACAATAAACCTTAGCAATATGCCACATGGTATTTATGTTGTGTCTTTCCGTGGAACTTCAACAAAGTTCGTATACTAACATACATTACCATTATCTATGACGGAACGAAGTAATTTCTTTCTGTCATTAATATATAACAAAACGTCCCTTGCAAGTTATTAGTTGCAAGGGACATTTTTTGAAGTTTATAAGCTCCTTGATTATTATAAACTCCTCCATCTATCAGTTTTGGAGCTTCGGGTTCATTAAGACATTTATCGTGTTCTTCTATCATGTTTTGTTTTAAAAAGACACATTCACACTGTTTCTGAACCATCGCTAATAACTAAAATCTCTTTTTTACCTATCTCTAAATTGCTTTTCATGAAAACATAATTATTTTTCAGAAAAACATAATTATGTTTCAACCAAAAAGATAGAACTTTTCGCCTAAAAAGTATAATCTTTTTAAGCTAAAAGTATGATGGTTTTGTTAATGATTTAATATTGGCAAGCGAAAAACATATAAATATTCGAGGTGAAACTAATTAAATCGCATCACTTTCTGAATAATGAACGTTCTGTTATAAAAACTAAAAGATTAGCTGAAACAGACAAGAGTAGAAATTTCTAATATAGTATTTGAATTAAAAAATTAAGGAAAATATTGTGTTAGTTCTTTTTGGCTTATATGACAAAAATGTGCTTATTTTAGAGTCGTTCTCTCTTATGTGAC